>CAYLKT010000001.1:0-10041 GCA_964384305.1 uncultured Thermoplasmatales archaeon
GATAACAAAGCAGCACAGGGAAGTCAGCTTCTTATGCTAATGATGCTCATGTTTCTTATGATATTTATCTTTGGAAACCAAAGTATTGCTAATTTGATTGCGGTTACTTTAAACTCCGTGTTTTATCCTCTTATAGGCTTCGATGGAGATTATCCAATTTTAACGATCGCACTTGCCGGAATTATGGTTGTATTTCTTTCCAGCTTTTTTCAAAATCTTTTTACAGACTGGAAGAAAATGGGAGAAACACAAGAAACGTCAAAAGCATTCCAAAAAGAGTTGGCTGCGGCTCGTAAAAGCGGAAACACAAACCGCGTGAATAAATTAATGAAGATGCAGCCCAAAATAATGAAGATGCAAACCGAAACTCAAAGCAACTCAATGAAGCCAATGATGTTTTTGTTCGTGTTTATTGTTCCAATATTTATGTGGCTTAGGTTTTTCCTTGGAAATTTACCATATTATTATTTTACATTACCATGGGCAGATGGCATTTCGCTTTTTGATAAGCCCATTTTAATGCAAGCATGGCTCTGGATATACATGATATTTTCTTTTGTGCTTGGTCAAATCATAAGGCTTGGTATGAAGTACATAACTTGGTCAGATTGGTGGAAAAATACGAAAAGTAAAATAATTCCATTTTCTAAGTAAGTTGAATATGTCAATAATTACAGTAAGTGGAACGCCTGGAAGTGGCAAATCAACTGTTGCAAAACTTTTGGAAGGAAAAACAGGACTTAAATACGTTTATTCGGGGATGACTTTTAGAGAACTTGCAACAAAGCACAATATGAGCCTAGAAGAATTTGGAAGATATTGCAAAGAACATGAAGAAATCGATATAGAGCTTGATGATAAACAACTTGAGATCCTAAAGAGTGGAGATGTTGTTCTAGAAGGTAGAATTGCTGGATGGATTGCACATAAAAACAATATCGCTGCATTAAAAGTCATGATTGACGCAGATATTAAAACAAGGGCAAGTAGAATCTTAAAGAGAGAAGGAGGCGCCCTAAAGCAACGAGAAAAAGAAATACTTGAAAGAGAGGAATGTGAATCAGCTCGCTATAAAAAATATTACAATATTGATCTAAAGGACGTCTCGGTATATGATGTGGTAATAGACTCTAAAGACAAAACGCCTAATGAAATTGTAGACATTGTTCTAAAGAAGTTTGATAAATAAACGATTTATATGTGTTTTATATTCTGTTGATTCCAATGGCTAGTCAAAAACATATATTGCCTTCGGACGAAAAACGAAAGAGATTTCTGAAGGCACAAGCAAAATCAAATGAAAATTATGGTGTTGCACCTCAAAAAAGAACAGTTAAAGACTTGTTAAATAATGGAATTATTATTCTTGACAAACCAAATGGGCCTACATCCCATCAAGTTGATGCATGGATACGAAATATCCTTGAAGTAGAAAAGATAGGACATGGCGGAACGCTTGATCCAAACGCCACTGGGGTTTTACCTGTTGCAATAGGTAGTGCGGCAAAATCACTGCAATTTCTTCTCACTGCAGGAAAAGAATATGTTGGCATAATGAAGCTGCATAAAGATGTTGATGAAAAAAGAATTTCAGACGTAATGAAATCTTTTATTGGAGAGATTGAACAATTTCCACCAATTAGATCTGCTGTAAAGAGAGTGAGAAGAAAAAGAAGTATTTACTATCTTGACGTGATTCAGATAGAAGGTAGAAAGGTTTTATTCCGAGTTGGATGCGAATCAGGAACTTATGTACGAACTCTATGTGTTGATGCTGGTAAAAAACTTGGTTGTGGCGCAAATCTTGCAGAACTTAGAAGAACAAGGGTAGGACATTTAAAAGAAGAGGACTCAGTAATTTTGCAGGATCTAAAAGATGCATATGAGTTTTTTAAAAAGGATGGAGACGAAGACGTAATTAGATCTGTTATCCATCCTATAGAAAAATTATTTGATCACCTTCCAAAGATTATAATCAGGGATTCTGCAGTAGACGCAATTTGCCATGGTGCGAATCTTGCAGTTCCTGGCGTAGTTGAAGTTGACTCGGATATCAAAAAAGGAAAGAATGTTGCTATCTTCACTTTAAAGGGAGAGGCCGTTGCTATTGGAAATTCACTTATGTCGACTGAAGATATCATTCAAAAAGACACAGGAATATGCACAAATATAGATAGAGTTGTATTGAAAAAAGGGACATATCCTTCCATCTGGAAAAAGTCTTAAAGGAGCGTTTTATTCCCTGTATTTGTTCTTGCCGAGGTGGCCCAGCCCGGAACGGCGCGAGACTGGAAATCTCGTGGGAGCAATCCCTCAGGAGTTCAAATCTCTTCCTCGGCGCTATTTTATTTAAAGTCATTTTCAACTACGACATATATTTGCAAAAATGAAGATATGGGGAAAAAGTAAAAGAGCGGGTTTTTAGTTACTGTGTTTTAATGACTGGGGGAAGTTTTTCGAATATTAGTTTTCAAACATTTTATGCATCAAAAGAAGAAATAAACTGTCCTTTGATAGCGGACATTGTCAAAACCGGTAAAAGGCTCAAGGATTCTGAATTACTACAAGGTTCTTCGGCGGTTATGAGTATTGGTTATGGACGGCGTATTTTAATTACTGGAAATATTAAAGATTATAAAAATATTAAAAGAGAGGAAATGCTAGAAGTGGCCGATTACGACCCAGTAAAAAGGAACTTATTGATTCTGGGGCCAACTGAACCAAAGCTTGAAACTCCAATACATTGGATGATTCACAATGCAAGAAACGAGGTAAATGCAATTATTCAAATAAACAGCAGTTCTTTAGAAGAAAAATTGAGAGGCAAATACCCATCAACAGAAAAAGAATATTTACCTGGAACTTTTGAACTTATAATGGAGATATTAAAAAAATTGAGAGACGGTAAAATTGTTGTGATAAAAGGTCAAGGAGCTTTGTTTGTTGGAAGGAATATTAATGATGTTGAAAAATTGGTGGTTGACACCTGTGAGGGTTTAAAATGAAAATAGAAGGAAAAGACGGTAGGGCACTATGGTTTGAAAATAACTCAATACAATTTATCGATCAAAGAAAACTTCCATATAAACTAGAGATGTTTACTGCAAAAACTGTTGATGAATGCGCTTTTGCAATTAAAGATATGGTAGTGCG
Source organism: uncultured Thermoplasmatales archaeon (assembly GCA_964384305.1). Lineage (GTDB taxonomy): Archaea > Thermoplasmatota > E2 > DHVEG-1 > DHVEG-1 > JAYEJG01. The sequence continues at coordinate 3,154 of CAYLKT010000001.1, forward strand.
TGGAGCGCCAGCTATTGGTGCAGCAGCTGCTTATGGAATGGTTCTTGGAAAAAACGATGTTGAAAAAACTGCAGATATCCTCCGTAAAACAAGACCGACAGCTTACGATCTATTCTACGCAATAAATTACATGGTTGAAAAAATAGGATCAGGAGAAGACCCGCTAACTGCTGCAAACGAGTATACTAAAGACATAATCGATAGATGTAGAAGAATTGGGGAAAACGGTGAAAAACTCATTAAAAATGGCATGAATATTCTAACACATTGTAACGCAGGTGCTCTTGCAACAGTTGATTATGGTACAGCTCTTGCTCCATTTAGGGTTGCAAAAGAAAGAGGTAAAAATTTCTTTGTTTTTGTTGATGAAACAAGACCAAGATGTCAAGGACTCCTGACAGATTGGGAATTGGAGCAGGAAGGTATCCCTCATGCCGTTATCGCCGACAACGCAGCAGGATATTTTATGAAAGCAGGAGAGATAGATATGGTAATTACCGGCGCAGACAGAATTGCAAATAATTATGATTTTGCAAATAAGATCGGGACATATGAAAAAGCAGTTCTTGCAATGGAAAACGGCATTCCGTTTTATGTTGCAGCACCAATAAGTACTTTTGATAAAAGCATAAAGAGTGGAGATGAGATTGTAATTGAAGAACGCGGAAGAGAAGAACTTGTAAAGATAAACAATTGTACAATTATGCCAGATTATACTAATGTCAGAAACCCTGCATTTGATGTCACACCTGCAAAATACGTAACAGGATTTATTACAGAAAAAGGGATTATAAAGCTATAATGTAATGAAGAGGCGAAAACAAATGGTGACTGTAAAAAAACCAAGCGAAGAAGAAATTAAAGAGTTTAAAACTTGGCCGATTTGGGAAAAGAAAGTTTCAGAATTTGACTGGAAATATAGTGAAAAAGAAACTTGCTATATCTTAGAAGGGAAAGCGCAAATATTTGATGAGGCGAGCTCCATTATCGCAGAATTTGGTCCAGGTGATGTTGTTGTGTTTGAGTCAGGCCTAAAATGTACTTGGAAAATAACTGAAAACATAAGAAAACATTACAACCTTGGTTAGTTTATTATTTCTTTTTTGGTTTTTTCTCAGGGCACTCTGGGTTAATACATAACTCCCATGGCCTTTTTCCTTTTGACACTACTCTTATCACAGGTGCTCCACATTTAGCACATGGCTTCCCTAAAGGTATAATTCCTCCATTTTGAGGTATAGAATAGGTATTCTTACAATCTGGATAACCTGTACAACCTACAAAACGCTTCTTTTTACGTGATACTCTGACCAACATATCCTTCCCGCATTTAGGGCATTTTCCAATAGTATTTTGTTTCTGGTTTGCAGATCTAATACCTGTTTTAATCTTCTCTTTATCTTTCTCCAATTCTTCCATTACTTTTGTAAGCATCTCTCGCGACTCAGTTACCGTTTCATTAAGAGTTTTTTTACCTTCTGCAATTTTGCTCATATCCTCTTCTAATTTTGCAGTCATCTTTGGTTTAATAACGTCGCACCCTTCCATTGCATCAATTACTGCAATTCCAATTGGCATAGGGGAAAGTGGTTTTAATTTTATATATCCCCTGTTATTTAGTTTGTTTATTATTTCGTGTCTCGTTGACTTTGTACCAAGTGATAGCTGTTCCATTTTAGCGATAAGAGACCCCTGAGTATATCTTGCTGGAGGCTTGGTCTGATCTTCCTTTAATTTAATGTTTGAAATGGTAACACTTTCCCCTTTAAACAACTCGGGAAGAGGTTTTCTTTTTTCCTTAAAATATGTATAAATGCCCCTCCAATTCGCTTCGATTATTCTGTAACCGCTTGTTTTAAAAGGCTCATCAGAAATATCAAGAGAAACATCAACAGTTTCAGATATGGCATCTTTTGCAAGCGTTGCCAAAAATCTACGACAAATAAGCTCATATATTTTTTGTTGTTCTGTTGTAAGTTTTTTTCCAGATGAAGAACCAACTGGGTGTATTGGCGGATGGTCTGTTGTCTTCTTTTTACCCCTTGTCGGGTGGCTTCTCCCATTTGTAATTACTTCATTTGCTTCTTTTGAAAATGGTGAATTTTTTAGTTTTTGTAAAATACCTTTAATATTCAGTGATGGAGGATAAACAGTGTTGTCAGTCCTTGGATACGATGTAAGACCTGCCATATACAACTCTTCAGCAACAGCCATTGCCCTTGAAGCTGAAAAACCAAGATATGATACCGCTTGTAAAAAAGTTGTTGTGCTAAATGGAGATGGAGGATATTCTTTCTCTTCTTTTTTATCAACTGTTTTTACTTTTGCCTCTGTCGCATCCTTTATTTTTTCGTAAATTTGCTTTACCTTGGTTTCATCCCAAAATTGCCCTTCAATGTGAGTTGCGTCAAATGGCTTGTCTTTTTTGAGCGAAGCGATAATCTTCCAAAATGTTTTTGGCTCAAAAATCTGTATTGCTTTTTCACGCTCTACAAGCAATGCTAATGTGGGAGATTGCACCCTACCAATAGAAAGAAATTCTCGCCCATAACGCTGCGAAGTAATCGAAATAAATCTAGTTAAAACAGCACCCCATATGAGATCTATCGTCTGGCGAGATTCCCCGGCATCTGAGAGATGATAATCAACTTCCTCTAGGTTTTCAAATGCAGATTTTATTTCATAGGGGGTTATCGCACTAAATTTTGCCCTTTTGATAGAATTTATGCTCTTGTTGTACTCTTTTAGTAAATTGACTACCTCAACACCTATCAATTCTCCTTCTCGATCAAAATCTGTTGCAATAATTAAAAATGGGTTTTGATCAACGAGTGATTTTAAAGCGGCCGCGATTGTTTTTTCGCTGACTTTTTTACAAGGTTCTACTTCAATTAGATCTTTTGGTGATATCTGATTCCATTTGTTATATCCTGCAGGGTAATCAAGATTTATTATGTGACCTCTGAGACCAACAACTCTCCAAGTCTCTCCATCTTTAGTGAATTCATAAACGGGAGTTTTTCCAAATCTTAGAGTTTTTGATTTTCCTCCTGAAAGAATGTAGGCGATACGGTTTGCGGCAATGTTTTTTTCACAGATTACAAGTTTCATTTTAATTCCGATTTTATTTTGTTGTGAACATAAGAATGTTATATAATTAGTTTACGATGGTCGAAACTATTAATTAATCTCATCACATTCTCCTGGTTTGATAACATGAAGATTCAGGTGATAATGGGTTCAAAGTCAGATATGCTAATTGCCGAGAAGGTAGAAAAAATACTGAATGAATTTAGCGTTAAATATGATATAAAAGTGGCATCTGCACACAGAACGCCAGATGTCTTGGAAAAACTTGTTAAAGAATGCAATGCCGATGTTTTTATCGGGATAGCAGGTCTTGCTGCAGCACTTCCTGGCAGTATCGCAGCCCATACCACCAAACCAGTTATTGGGGTTCCTGTTAGCGGAAAGGTGAATCTTGATGCTATTCTTTCAATTATTCAAATGCCGCCAGGGATACCTGTAGCTGCAGTGGGCCTCGACCGTGGAGACAATGCAGCACTTCTTGCAGTTGAAATACTTTCTACAAAGGATAAAAAATTGGAAGGGGAAATGAAAGAATACAGAAGGAAAATGAGAGAAAAAGCTCTTTCAAAGCAGTGATTGAAAATGTTTGACGCGAAAAAATTCATCGATGAAAAGATTACGAATATAAAAAAAGAAATTACTGGAAGGGCGCTTATTGCATTCTCGGGCGGAGTGGATAGCGCCGTTTGTGCTGCACTTGTCAACAAAGCAATAAGAGACGGTTTAGTCGCTGTTCATGTTGATACAGGGTATATGCGTAAAGATGAATCTGAAAATGTTAAAAAACTGATGAAGGATCTGGGACTTAACTTTAGTTTTATAGATGCAAGTAAAGAATATTATAAGGCGTTAAAAGGCGTTGAAGAACCTGAGAAGAAACGTAAAATCATCGGTGAAAAATTCATTAGATTGTTTGAAAAAGTAGCAAAAAATGAAAAAATAGAATATCTTGTGCAGGGAACAATTGCACCAGATTGGATAGAGTCTGGTGGTGAACTCCGTGATACGATAAAATCTCATCATAATGTTGGTGGCCTTCCAGAAAACATGAAACTGAAACTTGTAGAACCTCTACGAGATCTTTACAAGGACGAAGTACGAAAGGTCGCAAGAGAGTTAAATGTCCCTGTTTCTGAGAGACAACCATTCCCCGGACCGGGACTTGCAATAAGAATCATGGGCGAGGCAACGCCTGAAAGAACTGAAGTTGTTCGCGAAGCATGTGACATTGTTGAAAAAGAAATTGAAAAAGCAGCAAAGGACGGACTGATGGAACTCCCTTGGCAGTATTTTGCCGTACTTCTGCCAGTGAAAACAGTTGGAGTACATGGAGACAAAAGAGCATATGGAGATGCAATAGCAATCCGAGCAGTTCAAAGTCTTGACGCTATGACATGCCAATTTAGTGAAATACCAAGCAGCATAATTGATAGGATTTCAACAAGAATTACAAATACTCTTGGGGACAAAGTAAATCGTGTGGTATATGACGTTACAAATAAACCCCCTGGAACAATAGAGTGGGAATAATGGTAAAAATTTACGTTGTTGATAATGGCGGGCAGTGGACTCATCGTGAATGGCGTGTTCTGAAATATCTTGATGTTGACACAAAAATCGTTCCAAATACTACTCCTTTTTCAGAAATTAAAGATGCAGATGGTCTTGTGTTATCTGGCGGTGCACCAAGAATAGGAATAGAAACCTCCCTTGGCAATTGTGCCGAGTACTTGGAAAAAGCAAATTGCCCCATACTTGGAATATGTGCAGGGCATCAATTCATAGCCAGATTTTTTGGAGGAGATGCAGAACCTGCAAAAGTTCCAGAATTTGGTAAAATTGAGATGACTAGGCTTATTGACGGTGACCGTTTGTTTGAGGGAGTTGCAAAAAAATCAATTGTATGGGAATCACATAATGATGAAGTGACTGCTGTTCCTGACTGTTTTGAAATACTCTCAGAAAGTGAGAATTGTAAAGTTCAAGCAATGCAACATAAAGAAAGATCGATCTTTGGAGTTCAATTCCATCCAGAAGTAGAACATACAGAATACGGTGAACGGGTTTTCAAGAATTTTGTAAAAATATGCCAAAAGTGAATGATTTTATTTCCATCTTTTAAAAAGATTGTTTTCAATTTGTAATTGATCAAGTATTTTTCCAACGATAAAAGAAACTAAATCATCAATTGACTTTGGCTTATGATAAAAACCAGGCATTGCAGGCAAAATTGTTGCACCTGCAAGTTTTGCTTTTCTCATATTTTCGATAGAAGGTAGATCGAGAGGGGTTTCCCTTGGAACTAAGACTAATTTTCTTTCTTCTTTAAGCATGCAACTTGCAGCCCTAGAAGTAAGTGTATCACCATAACCATTAGCAATAGCTGAAAGGGTTTTCATAGAACAAGGGCAGATAACCATTGCATCAAGCTTGAATGACCCTGAAGCGGGCCCTGCAAATAGATCGTTATTTTCATAACAAAAATCAGCTTTTTTCTTTAGCTCCTCAAAAGAAATTCCTGTTTCGTGCTCAAGAATTTTTTTTGCCCCTTCAGACGCAATGAGATGTAATTCTACATTTGAGTTTTTAAATTCATCTAGAAGTTTTACAGCATATGTACTACCGGATGCCCCACCAATTGCAAGTAAAACTTTCATAATTCTAACTATTCTTCTATTGCTTTTATAATTTCCCGCAGGGTGCTTTCAACATTTTTATCCTTTTCGAAGGCGGTTCCAGTAACAATTATGTCTGCACCAGCTACTGCTTTTTCTTTTGCTGTTTTTGCATCACGAATGCCACCTCCAACAACTAGAGGAATGCCTACGGTTTTCTTTACTGCTGCAATCATCTCATTTGAAACTGGATCTGGTGCTCCTGAACCAGCTTCAAGATAAAAGAATTTCATACCAAGATACTCTGTTGCAAGACCATAGCCTACTGCAGTCTCAAGATCATTTCTTTTTACTAAATCTACTTCCCCCATTTTACCGGCGGTCATTCCGGGTTCTATAATAAGATAACCCATTGGAATTGGTTCAATTCCAACTTTTTTGATAAATGGCGCACCTTGAACATGTTCTCTTATAACATATCCAAGATTTCTAGAATTCAAGAGACTCATAAAGAAAATTGCATCTGCATGTTTTGAAAGGAATTTTGCTCCAGAAGGAAATAAGATTACAGGTAATTTTGAATTTGCCTTAATTGCTTTTACAGTTTCATCGACTTGCTCGCTAGATGAAAGGGTTGATCCCCCTACCATCATAGCAGATGTTCCTGCATCTTCTGCAATTTTTGCAAGCCTTCCCGCTTCTTCAGGAGTTTGATCTTCAGGGTCAAGTAAGGAGAAGTGCAACTTCTTTTGACTTACCTTTTTTAATAAATCATCTGTAATTGTCATTGTTACGCCGTAATAAAAGAAACTATTTAAAATTTTTATATATAGATAGAGTAAATATTGTATTAACCTATGAAATAATGTGCTTGATTATATCCATATTACAAGCAGCAATCACGCTTCTCCTTTCATCGAGATTTAAAGGCATATCAAGGTTTCTTCCCAAAACATCTGTAACTACCCCTCCCGCTTCTCTTACAACAAGCGTGGATGCTGCAATATCTATTACTCTCATGTATTCCTTTCCAACAACATAGTAGTCAAGTGCACCAAGTGCAACCATACACATTTCAAGACTGGCAGAACCAAGCGATCTAACTTTATCCTTTTTTGCAAGTTTTAAAGTAAGTTTATCATAATTTTTACCAAGGGTTAGACATGAAAGAACTTCTTTGTCT
>CAYLKT010000001.1:10141-12765 GCA_964384305.1 uncultured Thermoplasmatales archaeon
TCAAATAAATATGCAATCAGTGCACCAGTCCAGGCACCTGTAAACGGCAAAGGTATTGCTACAAACAATAGCAAACCAAGATGTTCATACCTGCGTATTTTCGCATCAGCCCTTTTGCGAGTTCTTGCAAAGAGCCGGTCCATTAGATTTGCCCAGAATTCAAAGTTTCTAAGAAATTTTTCCACGTGCTTAAAAAATAATAGGATAAATGGAATGGGCACCATATTTCCAATAACCGCAATAGGATATACCTGCCACCACTCGAGACCTAAATCAAGTATCGTAAAAGGAATAACATATCTTGATTCAAGCCAAGGAACCATCGAAAAAAAGAAAATTTTAAACCATACTGGAAGAAAATCTAACATTTTTATTCTCCAACAAAGTTTCCGAATCCTTGGCTTACTTGCATTTCTCCATCTTCTATAAGTTTTTCTCCTCGGACAAAAACATGAGTCGGAAATATTGCAGGGAATTTCTCAAATGGAGTCCAACCACATTTTGAATGAAGCGCGTCTGATTTTATTTTGCTCTCCTTTTTGATATCCACGACAACAAAATCGGCATCTCTTCCAATGTCAAGTTTACCTTTTGCAACACCCATAATTCTGGCAGGGTTTTCACAGATGAGTGAAATGACTCTTTGAAAAGAGATTAGTTCTTTTTTTGCAAGATATAGATATAGTGGAAACATCGTTTCTACGCCGGGTATTCCCGACATAGCTTTATCGAAATCGCAGTCCTTTTCATCTTTAGTGTGGGGAGCATGATCCGATTCAAGAACGTCAACAATTCCATTTTTAGCCGCTTCAAATAACGCCTCTTTGTCAAAATTTGTTCTAATTGGGGGATTGACCTTGTAAAATGTCTGCGCTTGTGTGTTTTCGATGCTTAAAAGAGTGTGATGTGGAGTTACTCCGCAGCTGATGCTATTTGGCCTGTTCTTAAGAATTTCGAGCCCCTCAATTGAAGAGAGATGGCAAATATGCACCTTTAAATTTAGACCTTGTGATGCTTGAAGTATGTTTCTTATTGAAGCTTCTTCGCAAATAGAAGGTCTAAAATGGAGATGATCTACAAGATTTTTCTCAATGCCTTTATTCTTAGAAAGTAATTCATCATCTTCCGCATGAAACAAAACCGGTTTTTTGTTTTCTGAAATCTTCTGTAATGTTTGCCTTAAATTTGATTTGTCAAGAAGCAACGCATTTGTAGTACTGCCGAGATATATTTTAAAACCACTACATTTTTTAGATATATCGCCTACAAAATTGATATTGTTATTTGTAACACCTGCATAGATTCCAAAGTCAATATACGATTTTTTTGAAGCAGTAAGAGTCTTATCATCAATTGCCGATGCTGTTGTAGTTTGAGGAGAGGTATTTGGCATATCAAAAACACATGAAATGCCGCCAAATGCTGCAGCAAGGGAACCTGTAGAAAAATCCTCTTTGTGAGTCATTCCAGGGTCTCTGAAATGTACGTGCATGTCGATTCCTGCAGGAAAAATAAGCTTATTTTCAAAGTTTAGGTGTTCATCTCCTTTAAGGATTTTTTTAATTTCAACAATTTTCCCACCATCTACCCCTATACAGCATTGTTGTAAACCACCATTAACGTATGCTTTTCCTTCAACAACTAGAACCATCTAATTTTTTCTCCTTAATTGCCCCGTGAGGTGTTACTTCGGTAAAAATCTGTCCACCAAATCTAGAGATTTTTGTATCAAAATCAAACCACGCATCAGGCAATAGCCCTGCCTTCATACATGTATGGGATAAGAAATCTTCCTTACTCCACCCCTGCTCAACTGGCACCTGTGGAAGTAACAAACCTTTGTAAAAACCTTGCTCGACAATAAGACCATCCCGACCTATTTCAATTTCATTTAGATACTCTCGTGGCTGTTTTACTCTAATAATCTCTGGTTTTGTAAGAACTGTAACCTCTATTATTATTTCATCGAATTCATTTTCAGAAAGTGGTGGAAATCTAGGATCACGCGTCGCTGACGTTGCACCTTCAATTATTGCATCTTTTAATCTCATAACTGGCATTGGAATGCCTATGCACCCTCTTAAATCATGATCTGGATATGTATGAATTGTCACAAAAGCACCATGGTTTTCTAAAAAGCTATCTGGCAAATCCACATTTGAGAGTTTGTGATTTTTAACATATTCTTCAATAACGCTTCTTGCTAAATTTACTGCTTTTTTACCTTCGTCTGAACTTAACATCATAAAAAGTATTCCGAATATAATTAAATAAAATTTGGTTGGATTTTGTCCAACCTTTATTTATTATTCTTTTACCAATGTTATATCTAGCAACCTTGTTCCCTGGGCAACTGAAAGGGTTAATTTCTGCTCAAATGAATATCTTTCTCCATCTATTTCCTTTTCAGCAGTCACGTTATATGTTCCTGGCAGTAGATCAATGGAATAAGCACCATCATCAAGATCGGATATTATTGAATTTGTCACGGCAACATTGTTTTCCATCGATTCGTCTTTTGAGAAAATAACGGTCACATTTCCAAAGTTTTGTTGATTTTTCATTGTGTTTCCACTTACTACTATTGGAACGTAATCTATTGAAATATTGTATTCCTTCGTCTC
>CAYLKT010000001.1:12865-32262 GCA_964384305.1 uncultured Thermoplasmatales archaeon
TTCCACTTACTACTATTGGAACGTAATCTATTGAAATATTGTATTCCTTCGTCTCGTTATCTAACAACGAAATGTTTTCGCGTGTCGAGTATCCTGGCAATTTAATTGCAGTGATTTCATAGTTCCCATATACCAAAGATGAAAATACATATGCTCCGTCTTGACCCGTCTTGACTGCACCTATAACAATCTCTTCATCTAGGGAATTCAACACATTGTATTTCTTATATGTTAGTGTAACATCTACATCACTAAGTTCCTCACCAGAATTAAACTTGCCATTTCCATTTGAGTCAAGGTAAATTTTTCCAGATACGGATGACAATCCTTTCTTAGCAAGATCGTAGTTGTTTTCTCCTGGAAGTATCTTCAGTAAATCCTCGTGTATTATAAGACTGTCTTTTTCCAAACGTACTACGTAAAGTCCAGGCATCAAACCAGATACGTTGTAATGCCCATCATCATCAGATACTACAGATGCACTTGGCGAAAGTGACGTAGTTCCATAATCACCAATTTCATAGAGATTTACTTTTACACCCGATATGATTTGGTCATTTGATGAAGAATTGTATCCATCGATTCCATCGTTGTTTAGGTATGTGTAACCTTCAACGACCCCTGGCTCAATTTCAATGGCCATCTCACGTTCGTAATTTGTACCTGGTGTGCGCATTGCTACCTCATCAGTAAGCTCTGCAAGTTCTGGATCTGTTAAACTATCAAAAGTCACATTCTTTAAAATCACCATATTTGCCCCGTAGCTTGGATATCTCCTTATTTGAATATATGATCCGGCAGGTGCAATTAAACTAAAATTCCCATTACTATCGGTGCTTGTTTTATCATGATCTATAGGTATTTCCATTCCATACTGATGTATATCCTTCTGAATGACGGCTTCTGCTTGTACTGGTTCACCATTGAAGGTTATATTGCCATTAAGAAGTGCCCCGGCATAATATTTTGCAATTACTACAGCACCCTTCAATTGGTAGTATGAATAGTTGAATGTATCAGAAATGAATTCAGCACAAAAGTGCTTCATATCAACACATGGAAGCTGATATTGAGATTCTTGTTTGTTTCCCGATTCGCCGTCCGCTGGCCCAATATACGTCCTATAAAACATTGTGTCAAAGTATGCATCTTTGTAATAGGTTTTTCTGTTGACAGGGCTGTTAGTTTGCCAATAATCAGCTGGCTTTGCATGCAATTCTTCAAATGTCAATTCTTCGGTGCTACTACTGTAGATATTTTGCGTGATTATTTTCAATTGCATATAATCATCTTCCGGATTGTATTCCGGAATGTACCCAGACTGGATAGCAGGCAAAAACAGGCTTTTGTCTGCTAAAAATCCAAAGATATTGAAGATTTGTTTGTCGTATCCTTCGACGCCGTAATAACGAATGCTATATCCTGTTGCATCTATAAGATCGAGGTATAGTTGAGTTGTTTCTTCGTCGGTAAGCCCGGTTGCTTCGTTTGTAATGAGATTTGCAATGTCCTGGTAAACAGCATTCGTAGAATATTGCTCCCCAACAATCAGTTCTTTACTTAGATTTTCATCATATTCTGCCCCAATTGGTTTATGATATGACGGTGATTTTTGGGGATCTGCAACCCAAGTCATAACATCTTGAGAATTGTTCTCTCCAAGATGCTTGCTTAATACACCCTCTGTTTCTTCTGAAAAACCATTGTTTTGCTGATAATGCCCCTCAAGAAGTCGGACTGCCAAAATAGAAACCGCTTCCTTTTCACTTGTTGCAGTATGAAAGTTAGAAGCAGCCGGGATTCCGTCCTGGAAATTATCTGCAACGGTAGGATGACCACCCATAGCAACCTCATAAAATCCGTAATCCCACCATGAAATATATGCAGGCCTTTCAGCAGGATTGGCAATATCAGTATCTTGATCATTTAGCCAATTATATGCTTCAGACCAGTATCCCTCTTTACCAACAGACAGCCCAAACGCACCATTCGGCAAATCTCCAAAAGCCTCGCTTTTCTCCGTAAATGGAATTGCTGCATCAAGTGCCAAATATCCGTTTGGTATAATGACCAAGAATGAAACAAATAAAATCCCGGCTATGTGGAGAAAGCTTACTCCTTTTCTTAAGCCGTGTAATCCCCCTCCAGCACTTTTTATACTCCTTATCATTTGTTTGTAATCTGCTTTATCTATGATGATCCATACTATCCAACCACCAAGGATTGCTACAAGTGGAACCAGATCATTCAAGAAACGCCCTGCAATACTCGTAAGCCAAATGTCTATCGCGAATATAGATATTATTAGTAGATAATCCCTGTGCTTTATGTCCTTGTAATAGTAATACAAGAGTAGTACAAAGCCTGTGCCACCCAACCAAAAGAGCGCAGGTCCAAATGACATTATAGTACGACTAAGGTCATATGTGTGAGCCTCTGCAATTGTTAAGGACACTTTGCTCCCATAAACACCACTGCCATACAGGATATTTGAAAGCTTTGAAAGAGGTGAAATGAAAGAGATATGCTGTGATATGTCATTGACAAAATAAAGAACTATGAGTCCAACTGCAGCAGTACAAAAAATGATTGGTAAAGAAACAGTCCAAGGAATTTTCTTTTTGTCAAATCCATAGTATATGAGTCCGAAGATGCCTACACCAATACATAAAAATAGAGGTATGTCTGGACTGAACCCCCCAATTCTTGCAACAAGCACAGGGAGGGAAAGGAGATATCCAAAGAGAAGTGTTATAAATGGTGCCAAAAACACTCTTTTCTCAATTCTACTAGTGACAATATCAATAATCATCTGTACGATGGCATATGCCGAAATCAAAACATATAGGAACTGGGCTTCTACCCAAACCATAGACAAACCTGCTAGAGGCACACCTGCAAGTAAAGCATATAGAACTGACTTAGTTTCATCTTTTTCTTTAATGCTTTTTATCAGGAAGAAGAAAGTGAGGAAAAACAGCAAAAGGTTTAAAGAGTCGTGATCGAACAACGTGAATGCTGAACCGTGACCGGATCCGAGATGTATTGGAATTAATGCAATAAAGAGCGCAGCGATTAGTCCTGCCTTTTTATTAAACACTTCCTTCCCTATGAAAAAGACAGGGAATACCAATAATGCACCAAACAGGGCAGGAATAAATTGCATTGAATAACCCACTGCATCCATCTCATCCATGAAAGGCGACAGAAAACCACTAAATCCTATGGCAAACATGTTTAGTAGCGGTCGACGTCCACCAGTAGTACCAAGAGGGTAGTTAAGAAGTGGGTCTTTTTCACTAAAAAATTGGTAGTGACCTTTGTTTTCACCATAAAGCGTCTCATCAACAATCCTCATATTATAATACGGGTCAGGGCCAGATAGATAGTACTTGTTGAGGCCTTCCCCATCCGGATTAAACGTGGTTCCACTCGTCAAATTGAAAAACGTGCTAAAGAACAAGACTAAGAAGAAAATACTTATTAGTGCCACCGCAACCCAATATTTTTTGGTGGTTACTCTTGATTTTTCTTCGTAAATCGGTCTTTTTTTCTGCACTATGTGCTTTGGTTTCCCGATAGGCTTGCCTTTTCTTTGTGCCCTTTTTCTCATTTGAATTCACCTAGAATGAACACATGCGTAAAAATATAGTCTTATAAATAACTTATCTAAAATTGCTCTTAGCAAAGAATTCGAGTAATTTCGGCATATTATTGCAATAATAAAGGTGCAATGCATGGTGTAATTTTGACTTTACTATACTTGCTTTGTATAGTATCGGTCGCAATAATTTCAGAACATCCTGCTGAAACAAGCTTTTGTGCAGCACCTGCTGCAAATAGGCCATGTGTGCATGCAACATAAACGTTTTTTGCACCAAATTTTTTAAGTTCAGTAATTGATTTTGCCATGGTACCTCCTGTTGATATAATGTCATCAATTATTGCAACGTTCTTACCATCTGTATTAAGATTTTTTGGCTTTATTTCAATTGTATTTCCATCAATTCTTGTTTTTTCCATGTGATCAAATTCACAACCGATAAATTCGGCCGCGGTTTTTGCTCTATTTAGTGCACCCTTATCTGGAGCCAATATGAAATCTATGTCTTTCTCTTTAAGATACTTTGCAAGTTCTACTACAGCAGTACAACTAAATGCAGATGTGGAAAAAAAATCAAGAATGTATTCTTTGTGAGGATCTACCGTTATTACTTTGTCAGCATTCAAACTAATAAGATTTGCAATTGCCTTTGCACTTATTGGCTCCCCATCTTTAAATTTCGTATCTTGTCGAGCATAACCAAAATAAGGAATAACTACAGTGACTTCTTTGGCATTTGCCTCTTCTGCAGCATTTTGAAGTAAAAATAACTCTATTATGTTTGGATCGGGGTACGTCGTTTGTACGATTATTAAATCTTCCCCAGATACGTCATCCATTATACGAACATACATTTCTCCATCTGGAAAACGTTTTAATACCGTTTCAGCCAAAGGGATTTTCAATTTGTTTGATAAATCCTCCGCTATGGGTTTTGACGCTGTCCCTCCAACTATATACATATATATACAATTCTTGTATTACTGATGTGCTTTTAGGATTTTCGTAATTTAGTAAGAAGGTTTTTATAACGACAAACATTTAACGACGGCTTGGAGTCGGGGTGTAAAACACAAATGAATGTCAGATTGCTGAAAATAATAGCGGTTTCAATAATTTTAGTCTTAATTTTACCACCCAATGCTCTTCTTGCCGAAGGCGACTCTGGAGACATAATAGATGCACATATAAACGTCCAGTTTACAAGTGCAACAGATATTGAAATAAGCGTCACAATTGAAATAGAAAAAATTACGATATATGGTACTACAACTTATGTTGGCAATCAAATACAAAATTTAGCTCAAAGTACAGATCAGGATGACATTGAAGACATGGGAATGATAAAAGGACGCCTAAGGACGAAGTTACTCACTCAACTAAGTTCTTCGTTCAGTAACGCAGAAATTGCTACAATAAATAAAAAACCAAGTTATGACAATGAGAGATTTTATGACCTGTTTAATGTCAGTTTGACTCCGAGTTTTTTTGGAATCAATGAGTCAATAAACGTTCATAACTTCGTTAATGGCGTTTTAGATATGGGGGCAAGGGTTAACTATACAATTTATTTGAATGCAGAAGAGGGTTGGAGCAATATATATGAGTTTAAAGAACCAGATTTTGGCGGATGGGCATCTGCAAATGAGGTAAAAGACGGGGACAGAATAATATGGACAGTGAATAACAAAGACGGGAAAAAACCAGAGACAAAGGCAACTTTTAGTTTAGTCAGTAAAAATCCAACAACCTCAAAAATCCAAAACGAAGACATAAAACTTGAGTTTAAGTTAGATACAAGAAATGAAGAGCGAACGTCTCTAATGATAGATGCACTGGCAAAAAATATTGAAATAAGAGAGTATGATTTATTGCCAGATTTTATTTGCAATCTAGATTTTGTTCCATCTGATGGGATAAGGCTTCTTGTTGATAACGGCCTTTTAACGTGGGAACAGTTTTATGAAAAAACACTTGAGAGGGTGAAAGACAGGGTCGTTCCTTTGATAGAAAACTCTCCCAAGTTTAATCAGACGCTTGATTTGACGTTGATGGAGAATTCTGAAATTGATGGGCAACAGGTTGTACCATTCGATATTTCACACATGGACAATGAAACTCCCATAGATGCAACGTTTTTAGATGAAGACGTAAATCTTCGCATCTGTGAAATTTCTCCAAGAGCGCTATTCGGGCTCGTTAATGTTGGAGCAGATGTAAACATAACATCTGAGGATATTAATTTTGGAGGGGGGATTGATGCAATAGAATATGAGTACAATACCACGATATACTTGCCAGAAAAAATAACTTTGGATGACCAGAATGTTTACACTTGGGGGAAAAATGAAGGACCGTCAGGAGAAATTTTATCGGAATTTTCAACCAAATATTCCAAAAATGACGTCGATACCGTGGTAGAAATCGAGATAGATAGCATTGATTTGAATTTATTGAGTTTTTTCACGGGTAAAACGGAATTAAATTTTGGCCTCAACGTTGAAGAACAACGAAGCTACAAAGTATCTAAAATCCCTGATGAGTTTGTTCTTCCCAAAAAGGTTGTAATAACTTATCTTCCATCAGATGCGTTTAGACTTTGTATTGATGAAGGCATTTTTAGTGAAAAGAACATTACCGCTTTTTTGAATGATAACAAAAATCTTTTTGAAATAAGGATGGGGGATATTCTGCAAAATTCAGAAATCAATGGACATATAAATGAAGGAGTTTTCAGTCAATCGTTAGAATGGAATAGAAAAATTGCGTCGATGACTGAAACAGATCCGATAAAAGTTGCCTCATATGCACATAGTTCATCATCTGTTGCCTTTGACTTATCATACATCCCACCGAGTCTTGAAATTAGTGATCAACACTTTAATTTCTCAGGCCTGAAAGATCAAGATGTAACATATAGGATTATATTCCCACACGGGACAGACGTTGAGCTTCCGGATGTTACTGGAAAAGCAGAGATAAAAGAAACAGATGATGGCAGGCAGTACATTGAAGTTAGCTTTAACTCATCTGAATCTGGTCTGTATGATATGGTCGTATGTAAGGTTGTTCCGTCCTCTCCTTTATTCATCATTGGGATATTTGCTCCATGCATATTGAGTTTTGTCGTTACTGTGATTCTTGTAGCTCTGGTCTTCTTTTTAAGAAAAAAGAGGAGGGGGGGGAAAAAATTAACGAAAAGTAACGAGGTTTATGAAGAACAGGAGTACTATGTACCTCCACAGCCTCCGACTAGATGATAAATAACTACCTTTACTTGTTTATCAAATTTGGTAACATTTTCACTAGTGATGGTGATCTCTTTATCATCGGCATTATAAGTTTCGATGGGTAATCAATATCTCCATATTTGTTGATAACTTCCAATATTTTCGGATCGTTAAATTGTTGGATATAGTTATCAAATTGCTTGTCTGTTAAATTTTTAAAAACATTTCTAAATTTCATTCCCATGTTTAATTCTCTTCCAATTTTAGAGTACCATGAATTATGATACTTTTTAAGAAATTGCGACGAAAAAGTATTTTTTTCAAGAGCAGCCATTGCAATAAATGAACAACTGCCAGCACATACCAACCCGGGGTATACTCCTCCACCCGACGTTGGCTTTACCTGTGCTGCTGCATCTCCAACCAACATGATGTTTGCGTCGTACGTTTTTTTAAGCGCCCCTACCGGTATTGCGCCACCTACTTTTTTGGTTAATGTTACACCATCAAAAAAATTCGAATTTTTTTTGTCTTTTAGAAAGTTGGAAAAATAATATTTGGGTGGTTCTTGCATATTACTTTTAGTACATAACCCTGCACGGGCGCAGGTTCCTTTTTTGTTTGTTGGTATTATCCACGCAAAAAATCCAGGTGCAACTTTATTTCCAACAAAAATCTCTACAAAATCAGGGTCAAGACTGGTTCCCTCTAGCTCTGCACCAATACCTTTCAGCATCTCTCTTGGTTCGGGAAATGAAAAACGCCCTCTGACTTTCGAAAATGGGCCATCTGCACCCACTAGAATTTTACAACTAAACTCTCGGCCTTTTGATGTTTTTAATTCGATTTTTCCCTGGCTCCTCTGAACAGATAAGACTTTGTTTCCTAAATATAACCCTGCACCTGCCTCATTGGCTTTGTCTGCTACTGCTTTATCCATCATTTGCCGGTCTATCACTAAAGCCTGTACTTTATTTCCACCAATAGATAGTACTTGACCTGAAGGGGAGTGTATGTTTGCACCTTTTACTTCGTTTAGTGTTAGTTTTTCCTTTGAAATGCCGTCCAGATGATCAAAAATTCTAGGTGTGACAAGGCCTGCACATTTTAGGTGCTTGCCAGCCCTTTCGTTCTGCTCAAATAAGGCAACCTTGTAACCTTTTTCTGCAATGTCCTTTGCGGTCTTTCCACCAGCAGGCCCCGCACCGACAACTGCTACATCACATTCTTGCATACTCATTGCCTGTATGTTCCCAAAGATTTATAAAAAAAACGGCCATTCTGGCGGTCGTGGAATTAATAATTTTTACTGGATCTACCGCTGCGGTCATTGCATTAGAGTTAATCGCAGGGGTTTTTTTCTTATCGAGAGGAAAAAAATCAAAGAAAAATGAAGAATGCGAAGAAGAATCAAAAAATAATCTTCTATGCCGATTTGTAATAGATGGTACAGGTAAAAAGGTCGGAGAAAGTGTTGCTCTTGCTGGAGATATAATGATCATAAAGTCAGGGGTGAAATACTTAGGCGTTCCAATGAAACATATCGAAGAAGAAGGAAAAACCCTACTTGTGAAAGGGCTTATTGATCACGATAAAGCTGAAGAAATGGGAGAGCAATGGAGACGAGACTCGTTTAAGGAAATTAAGGACCTTGAAGGTAAAAAAGATGGATTTTGAATACAAGATGGTGATAGTTACAAGAAAAGACCTAAAGCTTTCACTTGGTAAACTCGCCGCCCAAGTCGCTCATGCTGCTGTTGAGTGTGCATTTTCTACTAAGAAAAACAACTCCAAGTGGTTTAACAAATGGCAAAAGGAAGGTGCTAAAAAAGCCGTTGTAAAAGTAGAAACTGTTGATGATTTTTACCAACTCAAAGAGATGGCAGTACAACTAAAAATCGCAGCGCATATTATTTCTGATGCAGGACATACCGAGATACCTGTGGGAACGGTCACTGTGCTTGGGATAGGACCAGCACCTGAAAACATCATAGATCAAGTAACTGGTGGCTTACCTTTGCTCTAAAGAGTCCTTTATTCTTTAAAATAGGTTTTCTCCAAAACACAACTGGTATTTTTTCAATGGATCTTAATTTCCTCATTATTTCACCCCTGACTTTTTGATGCCAAAATATTTTGTCCACATTAAAAGCCTCTTAATTATGTAATATGTTTTGTCGAAAGATTATTAGTATATCTAAAGTTTCATTTCCGTTAAATGAAGAAGCAAATCCGGCTGCTTGGTATCGACGATTCGCCGTTTACATTTACAGATAAGTATGGAACAGTAATTGGTGTTGTTATGCGCGGTGGAGAGTACGTGGAATGTGTGCTTAAAAGTCAGGTTTCCATCGATGGATCCGATGCAACATTTGTTTGTAAAAACATGATAGGGGGCACGAGGCACAAAAAACAATTAAAAGCTATGCTGTTGGATGGGATTGCGCTTGGCGGGTTTAATATTGTAGACATTGAAGATGTTTACGAATCTACGGGCCTTCCAGTCATAACTGTGACAAGAGATAATCCTAATTTTAAAAAAATAGAATTTGCTTTGAAGAAAAACTTTGATGACTGGAAAGAAAGATTAAGTGTTATAAAGAAAGGAAAACTACACGAGGTTGAGACAGAACATAATCCTATATTTATTAAATGTGTTGGAATTACCCTTGCTGGGGCAAAAGAAATAATAAAGATTTCCACAATTAGGGGTGTTATCCCAGAGCCTATAAGAGTGGCTCATATAATAGCATCAGGAATTACAAGAGGTGAGTCTTATGGGAAAGCCTAAAGCAATAGTTGACAAGAAAAAATGTCTAGCATGTGGAGGATGTATTAGCGTATGCCCACAGGACGCGATTTCATGGATTGGCAACAAAGCATTCGTAGATGATAAAAAATGCATCAGTTGTGCAATTTGTATAAAGATATGCCCAGTTGGAGCGGTTAGCGGAAATGGGGAGTTTTAACAATGAAATATGATGTCGTTATTGTTGGAAGTGGGCCTGCTGGAAGTGTTACTGCTCGTTTTGCAGCAGAAAACGGTGCGAAGGTTCTAATGATAGAACGTCGGCAGGAAATCGGTACACCAGTTCTTTGTGGAGAGGGCGTCAGTAGAAAAATAGATGACTGGGATATGCTCGAAGGAGATCGCTGGATTGCAGGGCGCATGGATGGTGCCCGTATTTATTCACCTGACCAGACTTATGTAACACTAAGTGCAGACCAAGCTGGCAATGAAACAGGGTATGTTGTATACAGGGAGATCTTTGATCAGGAACTCGCCCGTCGTGCTGTAAAAGCCGGCGTGAAAATAATGATGAATACACAAGCAACAGGCCTCCTAAAAAAAGGGGAGAAAATAAAAGGCATAATGGTAAGACATTTTGATGAAGAATTTGAAATTGAAGCGGATATTATTGTTGGTGCGGATGGAGTGGAATCAAAAATTGGTCAATGGGCAGAAATTGATACCCGTCTTAACCCGAAAGATCTAGAAACATGTGCACAGTATACACTTACAAATGTTGACATTAAAGACGCGTACTGCGATTTTTACCTTGGAAGAAAAATTGCACCTGGAGGCTATATCTGGGTTTTTCCTAAAGGAAAGGGTGTAGCAAATGTTGGGATAGGGATACTTGCAAGCCTGAGTGAGGGGGGAATGGCAAAAAAACTACTGGATGACTTTATTGCAGGAGACCCCCGGTTTAAAAATGCATCACCTGTCCGTTTTCTTGCAGGGGCAGTACCAGTTGCAAAGCCCGTCGAAACTACAAGGGATAATTTAATCCTGGTTGGTGACGCTGCAAGACATGTAGATCCAATAACGGGCGGGGGGCTTACACACTGCCTCGAAGTTGGAAAAATTGCAGGAGAAGTAATCGGAAAAGCAGTTAAAACTCAAGACTTCAGTAAAGAGTTTTTATCAGAATATGAAACTCGTTGGAAAGAGGCAATTGGAAAGAAACTTAATAGAAACTACGCTGTGAAAGAGATTTTGCTTGATATGAATGATAAAACATTTAATATGCTTGCAGACTCTTTGAAAGATTACAAATTTGAAGAGTTGAGCACCTACAATTTAATAGAAGCACTTGTCACAAAACATCCAACTCTTCTTATGAGACTAAAACCATTGATGAAGCTTGCTAAGTAATGGAGAGTAATATATTATGAAATGGGGAGTTATCTGTAACCCAAGTACAAAAAAATCAATTTCTTTAGCGAAAAATGTGTACGATTTTTTAACTGAAAATGGAGAAACGTTTGCGGAAAAGGGTTTTGCGAAAGAAGCAAATTTAAAGGGTTATACCTTCGAAGAATTAAATGAAAAAGCAGACATCATAGTAACTGTTGGAGGAGATGGAACGATCCTCAAAACTCTTGAGTTTATAGAAAAACCAATTTTTGCAATTAACTCTGGTGGAATGGGCTTTCTTGCGGAAGTGGAATCCAAATATGCTATAGGTGGTCTGAAACAGGTCATAGCTGGGAAATATAACATTGAAGAAAGAGCCAAATTAAAAATAATGCTAGATGGGAAAAGACTCCCAGACGCCGCCAATGAGGTTACAGTCCAAACAGCAAGAATTGCAAAAATCATGTATTTGCAGTTCTTTGTTGAAAACGAACTTGTTGAAACGTTAGGAGCAGATGGGATAATAGTTGCAACGCCAACAGGGTCTACAAGCTATGCACTTAGCGCGGGTGGACCGATATTGGATCCTGCTGTAAATGCTATGGTTATTGCTCCTCTTGCACCTTTCAAACTTTCTGCTCGTCCGTGGGTGGTTCCTTTAGAAAAAAAAATTGGAGTGAAATTACTATCCAAAACCAAAGAATCGAAAATTGTTATCGATGGAGAAAATGCACGGTCAGTTAATACGGAAAGTGAAATCATAATAACAGGTTCTGAGAAAAAGGCAAGATTCATACGGTTTGGGGAAAGTTTTTATCAGATGGTACGATTGAAACTGGTGCGATAAGAGATATGTCTATTTTTAAGAAGAGAGGGAGACCACCCATCCAAACTCATTGGAAAATCAAACGCAAATGTCTTGATTTAATTTTAGAATGCGCCAAATCAGAGTACCCCAATGAATTTGGCGGCCTCTTGCATGTTGACACAGATGCTGAGCATACAATAAGTGAGTTGGTGCTTTTACCAGGTACGGTTTCAGGAGAATCGCATGCAATTTTCCAGTTGCATATGTTACCTATAGACTTTTCAATTGTAGGGACTGTTCATAGCCACCCTTCACCAAACGCAAATCCTTCGGATGCGGATCTGCATCTTTTTGGAAAGCATGGTAAGGTACATATTATCGTTGCGAGTCCTTTTACGGATTTGTCATGGGAAGGGTATGACTACAACGGAAACAAAGTAAAAATCGAAGTTGTCTAAAAGGATAACATTTAATATGAAGGGGCATTATTTCTAGTTAGAGAGAGATGGTAGGATCTGCAATTGATGTTGTATTGTTTGCACCACTTGCACCATTATGTGGTGTGGTGCTGCTTTGGTTTATTCAAATGCTTTTCATAGAATGGCAAAAGTATTTGCTCTCAAAAATTAAGAGGGAACATCCTGCTTTTTGCAGATTCACAAACTTCATGGGAATTTTGTTTCAAACAACATGTCATGCAATGGGATATACTGTCACAAGAAGTGGCATTGCACAGTTCAAAGTAACCGTCCATTATGGAAAGGTAAAACCAAAAAGAGAAAAAGGGGGAGTGTTTGAGTGGGTCTCTAATGCTTTTCTATTTGTTGGGCCGTTCTTTATTCCTCCATTACTAGTTTTAATATGCTTTGCATTTACTATAGGAGGGGGCATATCCCCAGCGTTATCGTTTGACTATGGTTTTGCTGAAGGAGCAATAAACTTTTTTACAAATATTTATCTTTATTTGGATTGTTTTTGTGGCTTTTTATTTAGCATCGATCTTTTGCATCCTGGACATCTTGGATTCCTGCTTCTTTTAATTTTTGTGGGTCTTGGCATAAGACCAAGTTACATAGGAGAAGATAAAAGAAGAAAAGTAAATATGTTTTATGATTTGGAAAATATATGGCGCAATATAATAAAGAAACCAATATACATATTGCCCGTCATCCTCCTATCATATGTGTTTTCTTACGTGTCCTTCCTATTGAACACAACATGGGGCACGAACAACAATTGGTATGTGTTTTTGTTTACGGTATTTGGATGGTTGTCTATTACTGCAATTGTGTCAATATTTGTTTCGCAACTTCTTGTCCTTCTAGTGAGCTACATTGACCAAATGAAGGAGGGCAGGCGTTTTCTGGCTTATTCAACACCCTTTACCTCGTATATAGTGGTAAGAATTTTATTCTATGCGCACCCTATAGAATATTACAAGACGATATCCCTTATTATTATGATTTTTACAACAGCATTTGTAACATTTCTTTTACTTGGCAACAATACCAATAAATTTAAAACCATGATTGCTATGAAATTGATGAGGGAAAAGAATGAGGGCAACGGAACAAAGCGAATTGTTAAACAATGAGGAAATAGAGAGGGTACTTTCTCCACATCCATTATCATTTATGAATTATCAATTTCTATGCATATTTTTGATAGTGTGGGGGCTTGTGTTTGGCTGGTTTGTTAATTTTTCAGAATATACTGGATTTTTCGAAAACCTAGGAAGTGAATGGATGGGCATCATGGTTTGGGGGCTTGTATTGCTTGCATTTTCAGTTGGGGCATCAATTCTTACGATAAGATGGAGAATCTTCTTCATGTATCTTGGAATATTTCTAAGCGGCCTAGGACTGATGTTTTGGACAAATAACCTAGGAAATTACAAAGTATTCGTACCATTCTATACAGTTGCTATGTCAATTGCAGGGTTTCTTTTGGTTGAATGGTATAGAAGATCACACAAATACATCATATCAAACCAAAGGATAATCTTTAAAGGAGGCATTGTGACAAAGGAAGAAAGAACATTGAGGTATGATAAGATATCAGATATTAATGCAAAGCAAGGAATTCTTGGCCAAATTTTTGGGTTTGGTACAATTATTCCTGTTTCTTCATCTGGATTTGGACTTGGTACCGATCAATCATTTGCTGCAGGGGGCATCCAACTTGGCGAGAAAAAAGCCAAATTTTTAGGTATCTTTGGCGGGGGGAAAGAAGTTCAAACTCCAAGAGCAAGAAGCTATTATGAGTTGCATGGTATATATCCTTACAAGGAAGTGAGAAAAACAGTAGAACAGCTGGTCCAGGGTAGCGTAATTACACCATATCAAGAGGAACAAGTTAAATTTCAGGAAGAACAGGTAGATATCCAAAAACAGATGCGTGATCTTCTTAAAACGCAGACCGGAACAAATGAAGAAAAAGAACCTAAAAAATAGGATGCCACAGATATATTTATAAAACGAGAGTTATTTCTGGAGAAACATGGTGCCAAAAAGGGTTTTTTTCACAAAAGGCGTTGGAAGGCATAAAGACGAATTGCAATCCTTCGAACTTACTTTAAGAAGCGCAGGTATAGAAAAATGTAATTTGGTGAAGGTTTCCAGCATTATACCGCCAAATTGTAGAGTAATATCAAGAGAAAAGGGAGTGAACGAATTAAAACCTGGGCAAATAACGTTTTGTGTAATGTCTAAAAACAAAACAAATGAACCAAACCGCTTGATCGGTGCGGCTGTAGGTGTTGCTACACCTAAAGAAAAAAACACTTATGGATATATTTCTGAGCACCATAGCTTTGGTGAAACAGGTAAAAAACTGGGAGACTACACAGAGGACCTTGCAGCGACAATGCTTGCCACAACACTTGGTCTTGATTTTGATCCAGATAAAGCATGGGATGAAAGAAAGCAAGAATACAAGATGAGCGGGAGGTTTGTAAGGACCCAAAGCGTTGCACAAACAGCACGTGGAGATAAAAACGGCCTATGGACTACGGTCATTGCCGCTGCTGTATTTTTAGAAGAGTGAACAACTAGACTCTTTAAAAAGGATTTATACTGCTGTTTGCATTACTCGTATTTTGTTAATGGAGAGGTATAATGATTGAAGAATTTGTAAAATGGTTTGAAGACTTACGTATCGAAGATGTACCATCTGTTGGTGGTAAAAATGCTTCACTTGGAGAAATGATTAGAACTCTTGGCGAAAAAGGAGTCAATGTCCCCTCAGGTTTTGCTATCACCGCATATGCTTACAAATATACCATTGAAAAAGCAGGCATAGACGTTAAAATCAAGGAAATCCTCTCCGATCTTGATACTCACGACGTTCATAATCTAGCAGAACGAGGAGAGAAGATCAGAACCCTTATCAAAAACGCACCAATACCTCCAGAACTAGAGGAAGTAGTTCGTCAAGAATACAGAAATATGGAAAAACGCTATGGAAAAAACGTAGATGTTGCCGTACGAAGCAGTGCAACCGCAGAGGACTTGCCAGATGCAAGTTTTGCAGGACAGCAGGAAACTTATTTGAATGTTCGAGGTGCAGACGATCTTCTAGAGAAAGTGCGGGATTGTTTTGCCTCATTGTTTACCAACAGAGCAATATCATACAGAGTTGACAAAGGGTTTGACCATTCCGGCGTGTACCTCTCAGTCGGCGTGCAAAGGATGGTCCGTTCGGATCTTGCGTCAGCTGGAGTTATGTTTTCTATTGATACTGAAAGTGGTTTTCAAAATGTAGTATATATTACGGGCGCATACGGTCTTGGAGAAAACGTTGTACAAGGCACAGTGAATCCTGATCAGTTTTATGTTTTCAAACCAACATTAAAGCAAGGATTTAAGCCGATTATTGAGAAAAAACTCGGGTCAAAAGAGAAGCGTATGATCTATGGAGAACATGGAACACTTCAACAGAAAGTTAGCGAGAAAGATAAAAGGAAATTTGTCGTCAACGACGATGAACTCTTAAAGCTTGCACGATGGGCAACCATTATCGAGGATCATTATCAAAAACCAATGGATATCGAATGGGCAAAAGATGGGAACACGGGTGAACTGTTTATTGTTCAGGCTCGACCTGAAACGGTTCATTCACAAAAAGATGTTGCCGTCCTCAGAACCTACGTGCTAGAAGAAAAAGGAAATGTTCTTGCTGAAGGAGAGGCAGTAGGCAGTAAAATCGGCCAAGGAGAAGTCAACGTCATAGAAGATGCGAAAGACATAGCTCGTTTTCAGAAAGGACAGGTTCTTGTTACCGATATGACAGATCCAGATTGGGAACCAATTATGAAAATAGCAGGAGCAATTGTGACAAATAGGGGCGGGAGGACTTGTTTTACTGGAGATAATATGTTGCTGACAAATAAAGGGTTTCTGCCTTTTGAAGAGACATATGAAAAAATAAGGGGCAAGGAAGAGCTGTTTGTGCCGTCTTTTAATAAAAAATCGTTAACAGTTGAATGGAAGAAAATCCTTGGATCGATGAAGCGAGAGAGCGAAGCAATTGAGGTGGAAATCTCTCAAACTGGAAGGATGAAAAATAATGTCCTAAAAGTTACGCCAGATCATAAGTTTATAACATATAAAAACAGACATTTGGTTTCAAAAGAAATCGATAATCTTCTCTCCGATGAAAATATGGTATTACTGGCTCAAAAAATACCTTCGTTGATTCAATCATCCACACAAGACCAAAAACTCAGTTATCTATTGGGAGCGATCATGACAGATGGGCACATCTATTTAACTGACACACATGGAGAGGTTCAATTTATCCAAAAACCAACTGAAGAGAAGAGGGATTTTATTAACTCGGTACAAGACTGCCTGCAAACTGTGTTCAATAAATCGTTCCATGAGTCTAAGAAAAAACCGTCTGAGGGAATTATCAGAGGAGAAGTTGTCTGCGGATCTGCAAACGCATATAGGTGTTATAGCAAACAAATTGCTACACAGATGTTGGAATATGAGCAAAATATTGTACCAATGCTTCTCACTGCAGATGAAGAGATGATTTTAAGCTTTTTAGCCGGGGCAATAGACGGCGATGGAAGCTATAGTCGTCAATCTAGTAGGATAAATATCTACTGTTCAAATGAATTGTTGTTACAATCTATTGTAGTCGGGTGTCTGCGATTGGGCATTGTCCCACAAGTTTCAGTAAATAGAAACATTTACAATATACAGATAGTCGAGCAGGTTGAAAAAATACTGGGATACACAAAAAGAGTTAAAGGAGAGTATAAGAGAGAAACGATTGGAACCAGATTTTTTTCAGCAAAACAGTTACTGGAAGACATCGGTAATGACGTTAACTTCAAAGGCAGAATAAAAGCATATGTGAATAATAACTTGCTTATAGATGCGGAGAAATTAAGAAACTATGTCATTCCGCTCTGTAATGACCAGCAGAAGGAAGAAATTAGCAACATCCTTGATTCCGACACAAGAATGCAACGTGCCCGGTTTGGTAAAAATCTTGGCGTTCAAACGGTTTATAATTTAGTAGTAGAAGACAATCACGACTATGTCGTATTTACAAGTAGATACACACCCATTCTTGTCGAGAATTGCCATGCAGCAATCATCTCCCGTGAGTTGGGCATTCCTTGTGTCATTGGTACTGGAGACGGAACCCAAAAGATTTCAAATGGTACTCAGGTAACAATTGACTGCTCAGAAGGTTTTGGTAGAATATATGATGGATTTTTAAAGTTTAGAGTCGACGAAGTAAAGCTTGATACATTACCAGAAACTAAAACGAAAATTATGATGAACACAGGTGTTCCTGAAAAGGCGTTTCAACAAGGACAAACTCCAAACGATGGAGTTGGACTTGCAAGAGAAGAATTCATCATAAATTCTCATATTGGCATCCACCCGCTTGCACTTCTCGAATATGATCGGTTAAAAAGTATATCTAGTGAAAACCCGAAAATTGCAGAAGTCATCAAGAAAATAGATGAAAAAAGCGTAGGATACGATGACAAGGTTGAGTTTTTTGTTGACACGCTTGCAATGGGAATTGCAAAAATTGCAGCTGGCTTCTATCCAAACGATGTGATTGTACGTATGTCTGATTTCAAAACAAATGAATATGCAAATCTGGTTGGTGGCTTTTTATACGAACCAGAAGAACACAATCCAATGATAGGATGGAGGGGGGCTTCGCGTTATTATGATGAAAAATTCAAACCGGCATTTGGCCTTGAATGTAGAGCGATTAAAAAAGCACGAAATGAAATGGGTCTTACAAACATCAAATCAATGATTCCATTTTGTAGAACACCCGAGGAGGGGCGCAAAGTAATTGAGGTTATGAATGAATTTGGCCTAAAACAAGGAGAAAATGGACTCGAAGTTTATGTAATGTGTGAAATTCCGTCGAATGTAATAGTCGCAGATCAATTTGCAGACATATTTGATGGTTTTAGCATTGGATCAAACGATTTAACACAATTGACACTCGGCCTTGATAGGGATTCTGATCTTGTTGCCCATATTTTTGATGAAAGAAATGATGCGGTAAAAAGGCTTATAAAGCAGGTAATAGACACCGCGCATAGCCATGAACCTAGAAGGAAAATTGGTATATGTGGTCAGGCACCATCTGATTTCCCAGAATTTGCTGAGTTCTTGGTCGAATGTGGCATTGACAGCATCTCATTAAATCCAGATGCTGTTGTTAAAACAAGACTTCATGTTGCAGATGTTGAAAAAAGGTTGGGACGATAAAACTCCCGCGTCTTTTCTTCATTTCCTTTGAAAAGGTTTTATTACCATAGTTTCTTTCCATAGCAATGGAGATCATACCTGCAATTCGTCTTAATAAATCTAAAAAAGAGATAAACATAGATTTTGAAGGAGGCGGTGGCAAAGATAAACCTTATGATGGCAGGATGTATATTTTTGATGAAGATGGTTTGGCGAAAAACAAACCAAATCTCAATTTTTATCAAAAATATTCCGCTTCATATGATTTGTGGGTTGATGCTGGTCCCATAGTCACAGGCGATATTGTTGATTACTTTATGGCAGGGGCAAATACTGTAATCCTTAGGATTGCCCTATATAATAAACTGAATTTGCTTGAAATTAAAGAGATAGCTGAGAATGAAATTTTTCTTGGCCTGAACGTACTGGAAATTAGTGAAATTGATGAGAATCTTCTGGAGAATATAGATGGACTCGTAGTTTTGAACAACAGACATGAAATAGACTTGGATTGTAAATATGGCAATTTTGTTAGAGAGTTAAGTAGCAAGTATAAAACATATGTGTATGACTCAGAGATAAACAATATCGAGTATTGGAAAAAAAGAAATATAACAGGCATTATCGTCGATAAAAAATATTTCGGGGAGTTTAAAAGACATGAATTCTGAGCCGAAAATGGCAATAGCCTTTACATTCAAATGCAGCGGAAAGGATGAAATGACCGTTTCTGAATTTATTCTTCTATTATCGATGGAGTTACACTGGTTTTCTCCACAGGAAGCAAAGGGCTTTTTAAACAATGCCATAAAGGGGGGGTTATTAGTTGAAAATGATGAATTAATAAAGCCAACTTTTGATATTAAAAAAACTGTAA
>CAYLKT010000001.1:32362-33773 GCA_964384305.1 uncultured Thermoplasmatales archaeon
TTAGTTGAAAATGATGAATTAATAAAGCCAACTTTTGATATTAAAAAAACTGTAATTCCTGTTGGATTTCATCCAACAAAAAAAGTTTTCAATTTGGAAAAACCCCTTAAAAAAGAAAGAAGAGATTTAAAGCCAATAGGGGAAATAATTGAAAAGATTGCTGAAAAAACAGAAATAAGCAAGAGGGCCATTCTAAAAAAAATAGAATTGATTTCAAATGAAAAAAATATCACAAGGGATGTTGCGGCGCTATATGCTGGCAAAAAGTATGATATACGTCTCGA
Organism: uncultured Thermoplasmatales archaeon; assembly: GCA_964384305.1. Classification (GTDB taxonomy): domain Archaea; phylum Thermoplasmatota; class E2; order DHVEG-1; family DHVEG-1; genus JAYEJG01. The sequence goes on from CAYLKT010000001.1 coordinate 32,647, forward strand.
TGAGTTTTTTTCTATTGTTGAAGATGGATTGCTTGCTAATCAAATAAAATAAAGCATGATCGGAATTAAAAGGACCCCCATGCAATGACTTCTTCTAACCCCCCACGTTACAGGAAGCAGCCCAAGTGCCGTAGCAATAATTAATACAAGAATCCCAACAATTCCAGTAAATAAAAAGACTAGAATTACTATCATTGTAATTGTAAGTTTTACAACTAAAGCATAAGGAATATTTGCAAATTTTCGGGCAAATAGTTTTCCCACTTTTAATGTACAAAAATAAGACAGGGTTCCTCCAAAAAGAAGCGCAATTAAAAGATATGATAGGGTTGTCGGCATCAAAATATTTGTCCATTCATCAATTGCGATGAGATCCATCACTGCAAGTGTCGCACCGCTTCTTGATCTGAGGATTATATACATTACAACTACAACAAAAAAAGCACATGCCGTATTTACTGCAGAAAGCGTTATTATCGTCTGTTTTTTATCTGATTCTCCTCGTATATTCATTGCAAGAATGGTACCTGTCGCAGAGGTTATCCCGGGGATAATAGAAACAAGAATGCCTCCAATGCTTCCTGTAATAACCGACAACATGGATGATTTTTTTGTTTTTTTATCAAGTTTTGGCTCCTCGATTTTTTGTTTTGGAATGACAGGGTTTGTCATAAGTGAGGTGAGGAGGGTTGGCGTGCCAAAAAGACCTGAAAGCGCCGGGAAAAGAACCGGAGATGAAAAACCAATAGGAGAACTAACTGGAACTTCAAAAATCACGAGACCGAAAATTCCTGATAAAGCAAATACAAATGTTGCAAAAAGCATTCCTATAATTGAGGGTTTTACTCCCCCTTTGCCAAAATCATCAATCTTGCCTTTCTCTGTTCCTATCATAAGAATTGATATTGCAATCAAAACAAAAAGCATGATTTCACGAAGCGCTTGATAAAACATTATTGGTTGCCCTATGATGAACCGGATGGGTAATATTAACAGAAAGCAAAAGACGATTGCCCCATAACTTCCTAAAGCAGACAGGGCAACTGCTTCATATCCCTTACCTTCCAAGAGCAAAGAATGCGCTGGAAGAACGGATAGCGCCGTATCTGGATCGGGCGCCCCCAAAA
>CAYLKT010000002.1:0-2050 GCA_964384305.1 uncultured Thermoplasmatales archaeon
GTTTTTTATTAATAAATATTATATCTAAAGGAATTTTTACATTTTTCATCCAGAAGATCCTTGGCCATGGAATCAAAAACTGAAATAGCATTCCTCGATCTTCCGGCAAATTTGTTACATTCATCAAACCTTTCATTTTCTCAAAAATGCTCTCTGCAATATCACAAGTTATTGATATCTCTCCAGAATCTTTTGTGTAAAATATCAATTGTGCCCGATTCATCTGTAGCATGATAAGAAAAGTTCAATGATAAATTTATGCAAATTTGTTGTATAGTTCCGAAATTATTTCTTTGCAGCTATAAACTTCTGCAAATCCTTTATAGATACATTCAAAACTTCGCTACTGTGACTGCGATCAAGCATTTTCCTTACGCTATCTCTAACAGCTTCTGATCTATTTGGATACTCACCTATTTTTATTAGCTCATCGATTCTTTCTAGCATATTTTTCGTCAGTCTTATTTGTACTGTTTCCATTTTTTACCTCTAGTTTATTTTTTTATATACGCACCTTCCCAATTACAAGGCAATTACGCATAAACAAACATAATTTTATAGGATTAATGTTTTATTTTGTAATAAATTTATTTTTTGAATCGCATCTAATAAATCGCTTAAGATTTTTTGATGAAACTTTAAGTTTTGTTATTCTTCCATGCCTATAAAGCAGTGCAATAAGTGTTACTATAAATGCAGCTCCCACGACATACTCGATTATTCTTTGTTCTCCGTTAGTAAATACCTTATCAACAGTAAATGAGCGGCTAGCCTCACTCTTATCTACCCTGTTAAGTATTGTGACTGTTACTTTTAAGATGTATACATCCTCTTCTATTTTTCGGGAAGTTTTAGTTCTTCCGAAAATGAACTTTTAAAGATTTCAAAATGGGATTTCTTTAATCCCTTACACGAAGCCAAGTCCAGGCATAAATTGATATATCAAATAGCACATGCATTTTTGGGAGGTTACATTTGTGACTATTGATGACCTTAAATTACATGTAGATGATATATTAAATGCACTTCCAGAAAAAAATGTCAGCAGAGAAGAACTGGAACAAGAAATAGAAAAGTTTATCGAATATGGGGTACCAATTGACCAGGCAAAGCAAACGCTAATTAAAAAATTTGGAGGGGCAGTAAAGTTTAATTCTCTACCATCTTCAGACGAAAGAACCTTAATATCTGATATGAAACCTAATCAACCTAGTGTGAATTTGCTATGTAGAGTCATTGCAATAAATCCAAAGGAAATAACAGTGAAAGGTGAAAACAGGCAGATTTTTTATGGAATTTTTGGAGATGAAAGCGGTACTGTGTCATTTACATCATGGAAAGAAATAGATGTAAAGAAAGGTGACGTGATTGAACTGGCAAATGCATATACAAGGGAATGGCAAGGGGTAGTGCAATTAAATATCGGCGACAGGGCAGAAATCACGAAAACTGATAAAGATAAACTTCCTAAGAGCGCATTCGAACCAAAAGAGTTTAAAGTTGGAGACTTGAAATCTGGTATGAGTGCTGTAGAAGTAACCGCAAGGATCCTACAGCTAACTAAAAGAGAAGTCTCCGTAAGCGGAGAAGCAAAAAAAGTCTTTTCAGGAACTATTGCAGATGAAACAGGAAAAGCTCAATTTACGTCTTGGCATGATTTCAAGTTAAAAGAGGGAGATGCTTACAAGATATCTGGAGGATATGTAAAATCTTGGAAAGGTATCCCTCAATTTACATTTGATGACAAATCAGCAGTAAAAAAAATTGACAACTGTAAGATTCCAAAAAATCTAGATTCCGCATCATCAAAAATGACCCTCCATGAACTTGTAGAAAAGCGTGGAGGTCTTGATGTTGAAGTTGAAGGAACCATAATTGAAATAAGGCCAGGTTCTGGCGTTGTAAAGAGATGTCCTGAATGCAACAGAGTGTTAATGAATGAAGAATGTGCAATACATGGAACAGTGGAAGGACTTCTAGACATGAGAATCAAACTTATAGTGGATGATGGTGCTGGTGCAGCAAGTGCCGTTTTAAATAAAGAAATGAG
>CAYLKT010000002.1:2150-12604 GCA_964384305.1 uncultured Thermoplasmatales archaeon
AATGATTCAACTGCAGAGATAAAAGGACAAGGCGAAATGGCCCCATCCTACGTCGTAACACCATTAGGTGCAAAGATAAACAGATTATTTGTAATAGGGGTTCTAACAGATGTAGAAAATGTCTCTGAAAGCGGGGAACTAATACGAGCACATGTTTCAGACCCTACAGGAATCTTTACAATATATTCTGGACAATACCAACAAGACGTTACAGAGGCCCTTTCAAATATTGAAGTTCCAGCCTTTGTAGCAATTGTCGGCAAGGCAAAAACGTATTCACCTGAAGAAGGAACTGTTTATGTATCGATAAGACCAGAAAAAATTATGGAAGTTGACGCAGAAGCAAGAAACAGGTGGATCCTTGAAACTTGCAAAAATACAAAAGATAGAATCGAAGCAATTTTTGAAGCAAAGAAGATGGATGATGTAAATGCCTACGAACTGAAGAAACTGGGATACAGTGTAGATTTATCTGAAGGAATAGTTGAAGCTTTGAAAAATTATGAAAACATTGACCTAAATAGATATATTGAACTAATACAAGAGTCGCTTCAATATGTTACCCAAGGAAATGAAATGACATCTAATATTTCCTCAAAGAAAGAGGAGATTGAACATAATAATGCTAAAGGAGAAAAAGAACCGGCTCAAACAAAAAAAGGCGATGATGATAATAAAGACGACTCCCAAGAAATTGAAAATACGGTATTGGAAACCATCAAAGAAGTTGGGGGGAAAGATGGTGCAGCATGGGACAAAATCACTAAAAAATGTGAAAAAGCAGGCCTTGACAAAGATTCTATAGAAGAAGCTCTAAATTCCTTGATGGATAAAGGGCTCATATATGAACCAATGCTTGGGACTATAAAAACGACGTAAATTTCAGCATATTTCCATTTTGGCGTTTTTACAGGAGTGAGATTTTTACAGGATATGTTTATATAATGTTATCGATAGACAATATCATACAGTTGATGGTGTAGGTGAGGATATGATCCAAAAGAAAGGAAAAGAAAAGGAGTACCCTTCGTTGTATGATGCTTTTGAACTTGGAGATAGAGTAAAAAGAATTTATCTCAACAGTAATGGAAAAAATCTGGAGTATGAGGGAATTGTACTTGCAATTGATGATAAGAGCATAGAAGTTTATTGGGACACCAGAAATGGCAAATATAGACCAAGTGATATGGACGTTGCTTTTACGAATTGTCCGTTAAACGAAATTTTTAGTGGAAATGAAGAATATACACCTATAAAGAGAGGGAAATAGAATATATATTTTGATATATCTTTATATGCATCTGTTAGAGCATATTAGTATATGTCCTGACAGTAAAACCTTTTATACATTTTATTCATTGTTATATGAAAGGTTGGTTGAGAGGAGTATTTGAACAAAGAAGCTTGGCCTTTGATTATAGGCATATTGATTCCCATAATTCTTGTTGTTGGGGTCACACTATATTTTTATGGATATGATGTTACACCACATCTAAAGAAAATACCTATTTTATGGTACATCGCCATCATTCCTTTTGGCCTTGGCATTATTGTTGCATTAATGAAATGGATGGAAGGTCGATAGTTTATATATATTTAAAGCTATATCTTTAAGTTCATTTTAATATATTCTAAAGTATATCTATGTGTTTTGTCTCTTTGTGAATATGATATTTGACATCATACCTCATGCTTTCTGATAATACTTGTAAAATAAATATTATATACATACTAAAATAAAAATAGTATGAATTTACATGCTAGTAATCGGATTGTTCTCATCAAAAGATGAAGTAGAAGAAATGAAACATATTGCAAAAATTTGTGATCTTGAAGGTAGAATTCATTTTGTTGTAAGAATGCAGAAATTAAAAGAACTACTAAAAAGGGAAAACCAACGTTTACAAGAACAAAATTAAAAAGACCTTTGTCGTTTCATCAAACAACATGGTGAAACTATGGCCGTTTTGATTGTTTCTTCCACACAAGATCCAGCCAGTACAAACATCAAAAAAGGATTGTTAAAAAATTCATTGTGGGAAGAAACAGACACATTTTTTGATAACATCGTCTACAAAAATTCCAATTATAAAGATGTAATACTTGTAACAATAAATGACAAAACAATTTTACATGAAGGAATTGAAAAAGAAGTAAAAGATGGTTTAGGGATTACTCCAAAACAGATAATATATGTATCGAGACATAGAAGTAAAAGTGGTAAACCAACACTTACAACGCACCCCATAGGGAATTATGGAGAAGCAATGTTTGGCGGTGAAACAAAAACCCTTACAATGTCATCCCCAAGACTCATGACTCACTTGCTAAATCTTCTAAAGAAAAATGCAACTGAAGCAAAACTATATCATCATGTGTGTTTTGAAGTAACTCACCATGGGCCATATCTAATGACTCCAACTCTATTTGTAGAAGTTGGGAGTATAGAAGAGGAATGGGTAAAAGAATGGCCCGCTGAAATTGTTGCAAATTCCGTTTTAGAACTTTTAAAAACATATAGCTACGAAGAAGATATGCCTAAAAACATTCCTATACTAATTGGAATTGGTGGAGGGCATTATGCACCAAGATTTACAGAAATGGTCTTTGAAAAAAATGTTGCCTTTGGACACATGATACCAAGCTATCACATAAAAGATGGAAACATAGACATAGAAATGATACAAAAAGCAATTGATGCCACTCCAAATGTTAGCGGCGCCTACATCCACAAAAAGTCACTTAAAAAATCACAAGTAAGAGCGTATAAAGAAATCTGTGAAGAACTTGATTTGCCTGTTTTTTCGAGCAAAGAATTCAAAGATTTATAACTATCTTTTTTTCAATGGATAATCTGTTTTAAAATTGTCAAAAAATACTTTTTTAAAATTAACGATTTTCCCATCCTCTACCTTGATTCCATCTTCATTTAATCTTCTGATTTTATCATCTATCCCAAGTCCAAACCCGCCAAGAGTTCCATCTGAATAAACTATTTTAAAACAAGGCATAGTATCAGCATCTGGATTTTTATTCATATACTTACCAGCAGCCCGTGCATATCCCTTATTCCCGAGAGCCTTTGCAACTGCACCATATGTTGAAACTCTACCCTTTGGGATTTGTTTTACTAAGTGATATGTATACTCTGATGCATTCATAAGGCGAAATAAGACAAAGTATGCAAATAGTTTTCTTTAGAACAGGCATACTGAAAATCTGAAATGAAACAGGGAATTGCATTCATCCGTGGCATTAGCATGTTTGGAAAAAATAACTATATCAAAGAAGATATTTTCGATTGTTTAAAACAGATTGAAAACGATGACATTAAAATCATTGAAATGTTTGGAAATGACAATGTGATTTTTGAGAAGAATAGTAACATTCACTTTGCAACTGTCGGAACAAAGATAGAAAAATGTTTAACAAGATGTTTTGATAACAAGTTTTCTGTCACAACCCGATCATCTACGACAGTAGAGAGAATTGTACAAAATTTAAAGTGGAGAAAATGAGCAAAATTAAATTTTTAGGAACTGCTGGTGCACGTTTTGTTGTTATAAAACAACTTAGAAAGTCTGGAGGCATTTGGCTCACCCTCGACGACACAAATGTACTTATTGACCCAGGTCCAGGCTCTCTTGTAAGATGCCTTTCTAGTAAACCCAAGTTGAATCCAATGGATCTAGATGCGATTATTGTCACTCATAAACATATAGATCATTCAAATGATGTAAACATCATGATAGAAGCTATGACAAATGGGGGGCACAAGAAAAAAGGAATTGTATTTGCCCCAAGTGACGCGCTTTCCAACAATTCAGTTATAATTAGCCATTTCAAAGAAAAGGTTGAAAAAGTAGAAATACTCAAAGAAAAAGGAGAATATACGCTCAAAAATATTTCTTTTTCAACACCGGTCCGTCACATCCATGGTGTAGAAACCTATGGTTTGAATATCTATGGAAAGAATATTTCTATTTCACTTATTTCTGATGCCAAGTATTCCAAGAATCTTGAATCGTTTTATGTTGGCGATGTCCTCATTATTAATGTTGTTTTAATGAAAAGTAAGGAACACATTATGCACCTTTCAATTGACGATGCAAAAAGAATGATTGCTAAAAATAAACCAAAACTTGCGATTCTTACTCATTTTGGAATGACAGTAATTAAAGCAAAACCATGGGAAATCGCAGAAAAACTAACTGAAGAACTTGGCATCAAAGTTGTTGCTGCAAGTGACGGAATGGAAATTGATTTGGAGCAGATTTAAGATATATCAAAAGTTATTTTAAAATGTATATAAACTAGCATCTATTAGGTATATTAACATATACAAAGATATATTTTTGGATATTAGATAATATATCCTTATCTTTTATAATTCCACTCTTTTGCCGAGAAACATTCTTTCTCGAACTTTTTTGCAAGCTCTTTTTCTTCCTGAGTCAGCACGCCTTCAATAAGTTCAACGTCAAATTCTTCTTCAAAACCTTTCTTCATCGCAACTGCAACATCATCAAAAGATGTCTCTGCCCCCAAGATATGCTTTATGGATGTAACTCTGTCCTTTACATTAGAAATAAGTTTATCCTTAATTTTTTCATTTGGAACCTTCAAAATGGAAAACATCTTATCAACATCAACGTCCATTATAACTGTCCCATGTTGAAGAACTGTTTTCATCTTCCTTGTCTGAGCACTTCCAGAAATCTTCTTCCCACCTGTGATAATATCATTTATTGGTTTGTACTCACTTTCAATTCCTAGATTACCCAATCCTTTCAGAACAGCTCCACAAATACGACCATAGCTATCCAGTATGTTCTTTGGAATCTGCGGATGGGATTCAGGAATTATAATACTATACGTTAATTCATCATCGTGAAAAACAGCTCCACCACCAGTAATTCGGCGCACATAGTCAACACCAAGTTGCCTACAATTGCTAATATCAATTTCGTCCTCAAGACTCTGGAAATAACCGATTGAAATAGCTGCGGGTTCCCAAGCATAAAACCTTACAGTAGGTGGAACCTTTCCTTCACTATTGGCAACCAATACTGCTCGATCTATTGCCATGTTTGTAAAAGCATCACTTGCCCCAGTCAACAATAATCTCCATTGTTCTTTCATGATAAACACATCAAAATGCCAGTTGTCAACCCTTCTGCATCAAGACCAATAAACTCGATATCGTTTTCCTTAATCACAGCGTTTATCGTCTCGAGTAGGTCTTCTTTTTTTAGAACAGTGTTTTTAAGCCTATCTTCCATAATTTCAATGGCTTCTTCAGGATAAGCAAAAAAATCTCCTGCAATTTGAATGCTTAAAATTTCAGAAGAATCCTCACCGCATTCCAATTTAATTTTTAGAAGTTTTCCATTCGGAACTTTATAAATCGAAGTATAAATCATTCTTGTCCGAATAATTTTCAAAGATATAAATTTGTTTAAGAAAGTGCATCTTGTGCATGATATGAGCTTCTGACAAGTGGGCCCGATTCAACATGACTAAATCCCATATCCTTTGCAATTTTTCCAAATTCCTCAAATTCCGCAGGTGTATAATATTTCTTAATCTCAGCATGGTCTTTTGATGGTTGAAGGTACTGCCCTATTGTTAAAAATTCAACATCTGAAGATCTAAGATTACTCATAGTTTCTATGATCTCATCTTTTATTTCTCCAAAACCAACCATAAAACCAGACTTTGATTTAATGTTTGCATCAAATTTTTTGATGTTTTTTAAAACACTTAGGCTTGTTTCATAATCGCCTTCTGGTCGAATTGTTGGAAAAAGACGTTTTACAACTTCAATGTTGTGATTAATAACATCAGGTTTTGAAGAAATAACAGTTTTAAGAGCTTGCTCATCACCTCTAAAATCAGGAATTAAAACTTCAATTTTGCAGTCTTTCTTTATTTTTTTAATTTCATTTACTGTTTCATAAAAAACACTTGCGCCACCGTCTTTTAAATCATCTCTCGTAACAGAAGTTACAACTGCATATTTTAGATCTAAAATCTTAACGCTTTCAGCAACATCTTTTGGCTCATCTAAATTTAGTGACCCAGGGCGCCCATGTTTAACATTACAATATTTGCAATTTCTCGTGCAAGTATCTCCAAGAATAAGAAAAACTGAAGTACCACATTCAAAACATTCTGCAATATTAGGACACCTTGCCTCCTCACAAATCGTATGAAGTTTTGCAGATCTAAGAAGTTTTTTCATTTTAACGTAGTTTTCGCCAGAACCGATTTTAACCTTAAGCCAGTCGGGGTGCTTTCTCATATTATACGCCCATTGTAACTCTTAATAAATCTCTTAAACCCGGTGAAAGTCCAAGAATTAGGATTCCTATCTTTATGAGATTTACAAATCTTGCATAATTCTTTAATTCATCTTTGTACAATACATCAAACACATAAATTACAACAATGATCAAAACAAATTTTACAATTGGAAATAGTGGCCCCCAAATGTTTAAAAGTGCATCTGAAGCAGGATGTTTTTCTACATAATGTAGACCCATCCCCAGAGGATCTTTGATACTAATATAGCTCGTAACTCCATCTAGCATATGCCCTGCTAAAATTGAAATATTGAGTAGATTTGTATAAGGCTTTATTTTATCATTGTCTCGAAATTTGTATGAAATTAGATAGACTGCAATACAAACTATACCGACAATTGATGCAACAAGGACAAATACATCAAATCTAACGCCTGTTGTTATATCCCAATAGTATCCAAAAATCCACTTAGACACAAGATATAAACTTGGCATTAAAAGTAGAATTCCTCCAGATAAAACCATCTTATTTATCGTAAAATCCTTCTTTTTATAAGAGTAGATTATTGGCAAAATAGAAACAAGAGAAACAAGGTAAAATATCACAGGTTCAAAAGAAGAAAGAACATTTAAAGAACTAAATGTCCAAAGAGCAACCATTGCTACATTTACAACAATTATTACGAATATAGGATAAACAAAATGGTATTTCTTGTCAAAAATATCAGATTTATTTTTAAGATACCATCCAACAACAAGGAAAAATATGGTATGAGCTGCAATAACTGCATAGATAAACGGAGAAATGAAATAGTAAACATATGGCTCTGCAAAATAGTAAGAGTCTTCTAAAACTCTACTCACAGGACCAAATACAATATATGGCATGAGTGCTAGTGCAAAATGCCAGTCAATAGTTATGTTGAGTTTCTTCAATAGCCTATAGATATAGTATAATGCAAAAATAAGTATCAAGCCATATGTAATTTCTGATACAATTGTATATCCTTCACCCGCAGAAACACCATTGAATACTGCAGTTCCTCCTCCTGCATCTGCAACTGTAGGTCCCCAATAATATTTCCAAATGAAATTATCATAAAAGATACTAGGAAATAGCACGCAACCGGCCAATAAAAAAACTATGATTCCTATAAATATCCATAAAAGTATAGTGCTTTCTCTCCCAGCATAAAACTCTTTAAATTTCATTTTTCCATTGCAGAAAGGAAAGAATAATATATTAATACCGTGGTTTACCGGCCCAATATGACACGTTTCACAAAATCAAAGACGATGATCTTCCCAAGGGAGATTATAATTGGTCATAAAGTAACATTGCAAATTGCCGAGCTCTGTGGCCGGATAAGTATTGGCAAATCTATCTTAATCGTAGAAGATAAAAAAACAAAAAAACTATCGGGAGACAAAATCGTACATATTCTAAAAAAGGCAAATTATCAAGTAAAAGAAAAAATTATCTCATCACCTAACATGAAAGAAGTAAACGCAATCGTCAAATACGGAAATAAAAACAAAATGGATTTGTTTTTGGGTGTCGGCGGTGGAAGTGTAATTGATGTCACAAAACTGGCTGCATATGAACTTTCTAAACCATTTATCAGTGTTCCAACATCTGCTGCTCATGATGGAATTGCCTCTCCACGTGCATCTCTAAAAAGTAGCAAAGGATTAGTTTCAAAAACTGCAGTTTCTCCTGTCGCAGTACTTGCAGATACTGCAATCATTTGTAAAGCACCATTTAGAATGCTTGCATCTGGCTGTGCTGATGTTGTTGCAAATATATCCGCCGTTATGGATTGGGAACTTGCACATCGATTAAAAGGAGAAGAATTCAGTAGTCACGCAGCAGTCCTTGCAAAAACAGCCGCAGAAATATTAATCAATAATGCAGATCAAATAAAACCAGATACTGAAGAATCCACATGGCTTGCAGTAAAAGCTGCAATTGTATCTGGTGTGGCAATGTCAGTTGCTGGAAATACTAGACCAGCATCTGGTTCAGAACACATGTTTTCACATATGCTTGACCATCTTGGTCCAGTAATAATGTTAAAAGGGAAAAAAGGGAGAAGACCTATGCATGGAGAACAATGCGGTGTTGGTGCAATTATGATGGTTTATCTTCATGGTGGAGACTGGAAAACAATTAGAGATGCGCTAAAGAAGATTGGTGCGCCTGTAACTTCTTCAGATCTGGGGATATCAAAAAAGAAAATAATCGAGGCGCTTGTGCATGCCCAAGAGATCAGGCCAGAAAGATATACAATACTTGGAGAAAATGGACTCACACAAGAAGCTGCACAAAAGGTTGCCAAAATAACAGGAGTGATTTAAATGCCACTTGTAACACTTATAGGTGAAAAACTTGCTAAAAACGGTGAAGAATTTGTATACATTGGACCACAAAATGATTGTAGAAATTGTAAATTAAAAACAGTTTGTTTTAATCTTAAACCAGGTAGAGGATACAAGATTATAAATGTCAGAGAAAAAAGGCATGACTGTAACGTGCACCAAGGCAGTGTATGCGTTGTAGAAGTAGAAGAACTCCCGATAATTGCTTCAATTGACAAAAAACTTTCAGAGGGAGCTACAACAAAAATTGCTAAAAAGGAATGCAGAAACATTGGCTGTGAATATTTTGACATATGCAATGTGACTTTGCAAAAAGACAAGAGCTATAAAATTACAAAGATCTATGAAAGTATAGACTGCCCTCTTGGTTATGAACTCCAAAAAGCAGAACTAAGTGATTAATGGCAAATTACGTTATATATCAGACCGTCTTCTCCTTGCAACTCCCCAGTTCCAAAAGTTCCTTCTTTATCCCGTATCATCTTATTCCAATTCGTTTCGTCGATTTTTGAGTCATAACTAACATGGGCAACACCTATACACACTATGGATGTCCCTGATCGTCCACAATTCCAAACTTCTCCAACAATTTTTATGTTTTCTGAAGGAATCTTTGAATTATCGGTTCCATTGAAGATAATAAATATAGTTTTATGTTCGTTTTTTAATACTCTTGAACCAATAAGCTTACTTGAGTTATCCGATACTGTTCCATTACCTAGCGATTTTTCTATTGACTCAACGACTTTGTCTCTCAATTCGTTCTCATTCATCATTACAAGTGTTTTCATTGTTGTTATGGTAAGATATGCTGGAAACTCTACACCAATTCTATAGGTATAGCTCCCAAATTTTTCAAATCCTAAAAGTTGAGATCCTGAATCTCTTTCATCGGGGTTTTCACACCACCCATTTGTAATAACTGAATCGCCAACATATGCTTGTGTAAAATTACTATTCCCAAATAAAACTCCAAAGATAACAACGACTATCACAAAAATCGCAATAGCAATATATATTCTTAATTCCCCAGAACTTTCCTCACCAGCCACATCAAACTAATATTTTGAGCAACTACTTTAAACTAGCGGAAAAACAAATGGGATAAATATTAAAGAAAAAAGAATGAAACTATTTCTTAAGTCCTGCCTCTTTTTTAAGTAATGCTGCTTTGTCAGTTTTCTCCCATGTAAAATCGGGATCTTCCCTACCAAAGTGACCATATGCTGCAGTTTTATGATATATCGGTCTTCTGAGGTTTAAATGATTCAAAATATCACTTGGTTTCAATGGGAAAAATTCTCTGACAAGCATTTCAATTTTATCTTTTGATATCTTATTCGTCCCAAAACAGTCTATATTAACTGACACGGGATCTGCAACACCTATTGCATAAGCAAGTTGCACTTCACACTTGTCTGCAATTCCCGCCGCAACAAGATTTTTTGCAATATATCTTGCTGCATACGCGGCACTTCTATCAACCTTTGTTGGATCTTTTCCGGAAAATGCTCCACCACCATGCCTGCCAACTCCGCCATAAGTATCAACTATAATCTTTCTACCGGTAAGACCTGCATCTGCATACGGCCCACCACGAACGAATGCACCAGTTGGGTTGACATGAATTGTCGTGCTTTTATCCATCCACTCTTTACATATTGGTTTAACTACATGCTCAATCATGTCTTTTCTTATTCTATCATGAGCAATACCTCCATCGTGTTGAGTTGATATTACAATTGTATCTGCACGGAGTGGTTTTCCTTT
>CAYLKT010000002.1:12704-20283 GCA_964384305.1 uncultured Thermoplasmatales archaeon
TCCTTTCTTATAACCCAGTAATGTGTACGCCATTCACGTCCATCATAAAGAGTTGTCTCTTCACGTTCTGTTGTAAGCATCCCCTCTTCTTCAAGTATATAGAACAGCTGTCTGTCTTCAGGGTCCAATACATTATCTATTACGCGGTTATCAAATCCAAAAATATCTAAAACGAAGCCTGCATCTCTTTTAGCTTCTTCTACATCTATCCCAACTCTATTTGCTATTGCTTTTGATAAATCACTAAGTGTTATAATATTCATTATACTTCAACCTCTTCTTGCCCTTCTTGTACCAATTTTGAATTTAGCAATAGTAAGTGTGTCACTAATCATATAAATACTTTTCTACCAAATAGTGTTAGCTTTTATCTAGCAATGTTAACAAAATTTGGCATTATCTAGCAAAATCGTCAGAAAGTTTATATAGAGGAGAAAGGTAATTACTAACCAATGGAACAAGAAGAGGCATCAAAAAAGTTTTCTGGAGAATGGCTGCTCCTTTTTAATGACGAAATAGTTGATCACAGTGCAAACATAGAGGATATTCTAAAAATATGCGATGAAAAATATCCTACAGACAAGTTTCCAAAGGACGAGATAAAAATATCAAAAGTATTATCTGAGAACACCAGATTACTTTAATTCTTATGTCAACCTTAACATTTGTATTTAAGTATAGAAAATATCCCATTATACCAATCAAGTTTTATATTGGTGACAAAGAAACACCAGTTATTGATGCTCTTTTGGACTCTGGTGGAGATTTTATTGTGATTCCTATGCCGATTGCAAAATACCTTGGCCTCAAATTAGAAAAAGCAGGATCTGTAGACACTGCAGGTGGGGTAACGAATCTTTACAAAACCAGATTAAGCATGGACATAGGGGAAAAAGACGAAATATATACCTACAAAGATATTGAAATTCATGTTTCAGCTAGACACGATATCCCTGTGCTTCTTGGGCGGTACCCTATTTTTGAAGACTACGAAATTACTTTCAAAAGACATGAAGAACAACTGGTCTTAAGGTTGATTCCGACATAAAGTATTTATATATGAGGTAGTATAGCGGTAAGCTGTTTCACTCCTAATATTGGTTAGAGTGGGACATATAAAATAGTCCCCGGTTGAAGCTGGTCCATCTAGGGCCTGTAGCTCAGCTAGGTAGAGCAACTGGCTTTTAACCAGTTGGCCAAGGGTTCGAATCCCTTCAGGCCCGCTTAAATATCGGAAAGCACTAGGAGGAAAATCTTGCAATGGCAGACTCATCTGAGAAACAACAATTTGATATTATGGGACATAAGTTGGTTCCAATACATGAAATAATTTCTAAAGAGGAAGAGAAAGAACTCCTTGAGAAGTTCAATATAACTATAGATCAATTGCCAAAGATTTTGGACACAGATCCTGTCGTAATTTTTATAGACGCAAAACCGGGACAGATTATAAAAGTTACAAGAAAAAGTCAAACTGCAGCAAAATCGATAGCATACCGACTTGTTGTAGAAAGTAACAAATAATGGGTGTAAAAATGAAGAAGCTTGTCGATGCCTTTTATAAAGAACGTAGTATAATAAATCACCAGATTGCATCTTATAATGATTTTTTGGAGCATAGAATCCAAAATATTATTGATAGCACCATAATTGGTCAAGAAGAAGAAATGGAAAGGGGACACATCTATCCCGAAATCGAGGATTACAATATAAAGTTTGGTAAAATAAAAATAGGAGAGCCTGAAGTTAAAGAAGCGGATGGTACGATAAGAAGACTAACTCCAATGGAAGCAAGACTTCGAGATCTTACGTATGAGGCTCCACTAAGACTTGAATTCATTCCAGTAAAAGATGGAGTTGAATATGACCCAGAGGAAGTAAGAATAGGCGAACTTCCAATAATGATAAAGTCAAAGGCGTGCAATTTAGCAAAACTTATAATAGAAGAAAAAAAAGGCCATGAGCTATCTTATGAAGAATACAAAAAAGAACTTCAGCAGATGCAAGAAGATCCTCTTGATCCAGGTGGCTACTTTATTTCAAATGGTACAGAGCGGGTTCTTATAACTGTCGAAGATCTTGCACCCAATAGAGTTCTCGTAGAAAAATCAAGTAGATA
The DNA here is from genome assembly GCA_964384305.1 of uncultured Thermoplasmatales archaeon. Taxonomy (GTDB): domain Archaea; phylum Thermoplasmatota; class E2; order DHVEG-1; family DHVEG-1; genus JAYEJG01. Next base: position 14,824 of record CAYLKT010000002.1, read on the forward strand.
TGGTAGAAAAGTAGAAGTCGCAAAAGTATTTTCTCAAAGAGAGGGATATAGAGCACTTACAGTCGTTGAAAAGAAAAAAGACGGGATGCTAATGGTGTCCATCCCAACAACATATGGACAAATACCACTCATGATTCTCCTTAGAGCTCTTGGTATGGAGAATGATGAGGAAATCGTTGATGTGATAAGTGTTAGTCCGAAAATGGATCTATATATCCTTGCAAACATCGAAGAATGCGCAAACGAATACGGAATTACAACAAAGGAAGAGGCTATTGCTTATCTTGGTAAGAAATTCGCAGGCGGACAAGCTAAAGAATATAGAGTGAAAAGAGTAGAAACTTTGATGGATAGAAATCTTCTACCACATCTTGGAAACGAACCAGAAGACAGAATCACAAAAGCAATTTTTATGGCAAGAATGGGAATGGCAGTTCTTGAACTCGCACTTGGAAAAAGAGAACCGGATGATAAAGATCACTATGCAAACAAGAGATTAAAACTTGCAGGGGACTTAATGGAAGATTTGTTCCGTGTGGCGTTTACAGCACTTTGCAAAGATTTAAAATATCAAATTGAAAGAGTCCACTCAAAAGGAAAAGAAATTAAAATCTCTTCGTCACTTCGTTCAGACGTCTTATCCCAAAGAATCCATCATGCTCTTGCAACAGGCAACTGGGTTGGTGGAAGAGCAGGTATTTCACAGCTTCTTGACAGAACAAGCAATCTTGCAGTTTTAAGTCATTTAAGAAGAGTTACATCGCCACTTACAAGATCACAACCTCACTTTGAGGCACGTGATTTACATTCAACACAATGGGGAAGGCTTTGTCCTAATGAAACCCCGGAAGGGCCAAACTGCGGCCTTGTGAAAAATCTTGCGCTTGCTGTAGAAATTTCAGAAGGTTACACTGAAAAAGAAGTCGAAAGCATCCTGAAAGATCTGGGAATAAAGGAGATTTCTAAAAAATCAACTGGTACCAGGGTTTACCTTAATGGAGACCTTATAGGAATGCACCAAAATGGAAAGGAACTGGTACAGGAACTAAGGAGAAAAAGGAGAAAAGGAATTTTAAACAATGAAGTAAACATTGCCTATTATGAAGAAGCAAACGATGTTATTGTAAATTGTGACTGCGGTCGGCTTAGAAGGCCTCTTGCAATTGTTGAAAAGGGAAAACTTCTTTTAACTCAAAAAATGCTAGATGACATTCAAGACGGAAAAAAGAAGTGGATGCAGCTCTTAAATGAGGGCATTGTTGAGTACATCGATGCTGAGGAAGAAGAAAATACCCTTATCGCACTTACTGAGGAAGACATAACTGCTGACCATACGCATATGGAAATGGATCCGATGTGTATTTTGGGAATAGGTTCATCTCTTGTCCCATACCCTGAACACAACTCATCACCAAGAATTACAATGGGTGCAGGGATGGGTAAACAATCTCTTGGATTTGGTTCAGCCAATTATAGAATACGACCGGACACAAGAGAGCACTTAATGCATTATCCTCAAATGCAACTTGTACAAACTCATCCTGTAAAATATATGAACTTCGCAAGAAGGCCTGCAGGTCAAAATTTTGTTGTTGCAGTTGCATCATATAAAGGATACAATATGGAAGACGCTCTTGTTATGAGCAAAGCAAGTGTTGAAAGGGGACTTGCAAGAAGCACATTTTTCAGAACTTATAGCAGTGAAGAAAAACGTTATCCAGGTGGACAAGAAGATCACTTTGAAATTCCATCACCAGATTGTCGAGGAGTTAGAAGTGAAGAAATGTATACCAACCTTGGCGAAGATGGGCTTATTTCCCCAGAATGCGACGTGAATGGCTCAGACGTTCTAATTGGAAAAACCTCTCCACCAAGATTTCTAGAGGAACCAACTGATTTTTTAACGCCTCAAAAACGAAGGGAAACTTCTGCTACAGTTCAGCACGGAGAAGGCGGAACTGTTGACAAAGTAATGCTATCTGAATCGGTAAACGGTTCAAGGATGGTCAAGATCAAAGTACGAGAGCAGAGAATCCCAGAGTATGGGGACAAGTTTGCAAGTAAACATGGACAAAAAGGAGTTATCGGACTTCTTGTCCCACAAGAAGAAATGCCATTTAATGAGTGGGGCATGAGTCCTGATTTAGTAATTAACCCACATGCAATTCCAAGTCGTATGACAGTCGGTCATGTTCTCGAAATGATTGGCGGAAAAGTTGGCTCGCTAGAAGCAAGGATCGTCGAAGGTACAGCATTTAGCGGAGAACCAGAAGATGAACTTCGTAAAGCCCTTGTGAAAAATGGATTTAAACATAATGGAAAAGAACTTTTATATAACGCCGACACGGGAAAGCCATTGGAATGCGACATATTTGTAGGATGTATTTATTATCAGAAGCTTCACCACATGGTAGCAGGAAAGATACATGCAAGATCTCGTGGACCTGTTCAGATTCTTACAAGACAACCAACAGAAGGAAGGGCTCGTGAAGGAGGTCTTCGTTTCGGAGAAATGGAAAGAGACTGCCTAATTGGACATGGGGCATCGATGGTTATAAAAGACAGGCTTCTCGACGAGTCAGATCTTACAATAAAATATGTGTGTAACAACTGTGGACATGTTGCAATTTGTGACCGGCATGGTGCACTAAGATGCCTAGTGTGTGGAGATAAAGCAGATGTCCATCCAATTGAAATGAGTTACGCATTCAAGCTTTTAATTGATGAATTGAAATCTCTTGTAATTGCACCAAGGATAATGTTAAAATCTCTTGTATAAATCTGTGTAGGGTTGAAAAATGGAAAGGAAAAAAAGTATAACAAAAAAAATTGGGAGCATTGATTTTTCATTACTTTCTCCAAATGAAATAAGAAAAATGAGTGCGACAAAGGTAATCACTGCTGATACCTATGACGATGATGGCTTTCCAATAGCAATGGGCCTCATGGATCCAAGACTTGGTGTTATTGAACCAGGTCTAAGGTGTAAAACCTGTGGACTTCGTGTTGGTAAAGATAAATGTCCTGGCCATTTTGGGCATATCGATCTTGCAATGCCCGTGATACACGTGGGGCTTGTCAAATCAATTAGGGACTGCTTGCGTGCTACATGTAGAGAATGCGGAAATATGCTCCTGACAGAGAAACAAAAAGGAGAAGCTCTTGATTTATTAAAAAAGTACGATGAAGAAGGGCGAGATAAAGCCTATCTTTTCAAACAGATAATAAAGGATTGCTTAAAAGCGGATAAGTGTCTTCGTTGTGGACGGGAAACAGGAAAAATAGAACTCGATAAACCCACATCAGTCAGAGAAAATGGTAAAAAATTAACTCCGTCCGAAGTGCGTGAATGGCTTGAGAGAATAAAAGATGAAGACCTTGTGCTTTTAGACATTAACAAACTAGCAACAAGACCAGAATGGATGATTCTTACAGTTTTACCTGTACCACCTGTTACAGTACGACCTTCTGTTACACTTGAAACAGGTGAACGGTCAGAGGATGACCTTACACACAAACTAGTTGATGTGATAAGAATAAACCAACGATTACAGGAAAACAGAGATGCTGGTGCACCACAACTTATTGTTGAAGATCTTTGGGAATTATTACAATATCATATCACCACCTATTTAGATAACCAGACATCTGGTATTCCGCCAGCAAGACACAGATCTGGAAGACCATTAAAGACCCTTGCCCAGAGATTAAAAGGTAAGGAAGGAAGGTTTAGAAGCAACTTATCTGGAAAGCGTGTTAACTTTTCTGCTCGTACTGTTATTTCGCCTGACCCAAATCTCAGTATTAACGAGATTGGCGTTCCAATAGAAATAGCAAAAGAACTTACAGTTCCAGTAAGAGTTACGCAACATAATATTAAGTGGTGTCAAAAGACAATACAAAATAAAAAACTTGAATCCGATAAAAACAAAGAATATATTTCCTGCGCGAACTATGTTATAAAAGAGACGGATGGGATAAGACGTCGTATAAAGGTAACTGAAAGAAATGCAGACGAAGTAGCAGAAAAACTTGAACCAGGAGCAATTATTGAAAGGCAACTTATGGATGGAGATTTAACGCTCTTTAATCGTCAGCCATCGCTCCACAGAATGTCAATGATGGCCCATAGAGTCAAAGTCGTGCCATATAAGACATTTAGATTTAACCTGAGTGTATGTCCGCCATACAACGCCGATTTTGATGGTGATGAGATGAACCTTCACCTTTTACAGGGAGAAGAAGCAAAAGCTGAAGCTGAAATTTTAATGAAGGTCCAAGAGAACATCCTTTCTCCAAGATTTGGCGGTGCTATTATTGGTGGGATACATGACCACATATCTGGTGGGTTCTTATTGACACACAAAGATAGAAACATTCCATTAAGTGACGTATTCAATATATTACATACAATAAAATATAAAGGGAAAACTCCAAAGATCGTAAAAGAAAATGGAATAAAATGTGTTAATGTAAAGGACATATTCAGTACCCTCTTACCAGATGGTCTTAACCTAGAATACAAAGCAACGTGCTGTCTTAATTGTGATGTTTGCAAAGCACCGGAATGCCCCAATAATGCGTATGTAATCGTTAAAAATGGCGTGCTTAAACAGGGAACAATTGATGAAAACAGCATCGGTGCATTCAAAGGTAAAATTCTTGATAGAATAATAAGAGACCATGGAATGGCTGCAGGAAGAGAATTCATCGATAATGTAACAAGACTTACCATTGCAGCCATAACGCTGTTTGGTTTTACTACAGGAATCGATGACGAAGATATCCCCGACCAGACCAAAAGGCAAATTGAACAGGGGCTGGATAAAGCATTGAAAAAAATTAGTCAACTTGTAAAAGCTTATGAAAACAGCGAGCTTGAATCATTGCCTGGTAGAAGTCTTGAAGAAACGCTTGAGATGGAAATTATGAGAGTCGCAGGTAGAGCAAGAGATACAGCTGGTGAAATTGCAGGAAAACATTTAGGACTTGATAATAGTGCAGTTATAATGGCAAAATCTGGTGCAAGAGGTTCTATGCTTAATCTTTCACAGATGTCTGGCTGTGTTGGACAGCAAGCAGTTAGAGGAGAAAGAATCCACAGAGGGTACCAATATCGTACACTGCCACACTTCAAAAGAGGAGACTTGGGGGCAAGTGCCAAAGGATTCGTTGCAAGCTGCTATAAAAAGGGTCTTTCCCCAACTGAATATTTCTTCCATTCAATGGGAGGAAGAGAAGGTCTTGTAGATACTGCAGTTCGTACATCCAGATCAGGTTACATGCAAAGACGTCTCATAAATGCCCTTGAAGATATCAGAGTGGAACGTGATAGAACTGTGAGACATACTGGCGGCCACATTATTCAATTTATTTATGGAGAAGATGGCATAGACCCGGCAAAAAGCATTGCAGGTAAAGCAGTTGATATCGATAGAATAATTAATGACGTCAAGGGGG
>CAYLKT010000002.1:20383-27020 GCA_964384305.1 uncultured Thermoplasmatales archaeon
TACAAAAACAAAAAAGAAGACGACAAAGACAAACAAAAAAAAGGATGTGGAAGAAAAAAAAGAGATGGTTCTTCCTCCAAAACCCAAAGAAGAGCCAAAAGAACACAAAGAACTAAGAAAAGAAATTGAAAAGATCTTAAAAGGAAAATTCCTTCCACCATCAGTAATTGATTTGATTATTGAAAGAGTGATCTCCGATAAGGATTTAAAAACAAACTTAAAAAAGATTATTACAAAAGCAACTGAGCATTACGAGAAAAACTTAATTGATCCTGCAGAAGCCTGTGGAATTGTTGGTGCCCAAAGTATTGGAGAACCAGGTACACAGATGACAATGAGAACGTTTCACTATGCAGGTGTCGCTGAGATTAACGTTACACTGGGATTGCCACGACTTATCGAAATTGTAGATGCAAGATCTATTCCATCAACACCCATGATGAATATTTACTTAAGAGATGCATACAAGCTAAATCCAAATCTTGCAAAAGAATTAGCAAATCAAATCGAAATCACAATCTTAAATGATATTGCAGATATCGCTACGGACCTCACAAGCCTAACAACGTATATAAATTTAAATAAAAAGACGATGGAAGACAAAGGACTTACAATTGATGAGGTGTTGAATTCAGTAAAAAAGATAAAAAAAATTGATGCAAAGATTGAAAAGGGGAAAATCAAAATAACGCTTGATGAACCTTCATATAAGAAACTTTTAGACGTAACTGAGATATTAAAAATACTTAAGGTAAAAGGCATTGATGGAATAAAGCGTATAATTATCAGGAAGGAACCAAACGAGGGATATGTAATTTATAGTGAAGGAAGTAACCTCGAAGAGGTTCTTGAAGTTAAAGGAGTAGATCCATATAGAACTGCAACAAATGACATTCAAGCAGTTGGAAGGGTTCTAGGAATTGAAGCTGCAAGAAATATGATTATACAAGAAGCGCACAACACTTTGTCTGAACAAGGTCTTAATGTAGACACGAGGCACATTATGCTCGTCGCTGATGTCATGACTGCAAACGGTAGCATCAAGGCAATTGGAAGACATGGAATCAGTAAAGAAAAAGAGTCGGTTCTTGCAAGAGCGGCATTTGAGATTACAGTTGCCCATCTTCTTCAGGCAAGTAAAAGAGGAGAAACAGATAGACTTGGAGGAGTTGCAGAAAATATTATAGTTGGCCAACCGGTCAATTTAGGAACTGGTGCAATTGAACTTGTCATGAAAAGGAATAAGAAGAAGGGAAAATAAAATGGTTGATGTCGACAAACTATTAAAAAGTACAGTCAAAAAGGGAAAAGTCAAAATTGGCACAAAAGAAACAAAAGCTGTAATGAATGATGGCACCACTAAGCTAGTAGTAATATCTAAAAATTGTCCACATTCAGAAGAGTTGAATAAACTTGCAAAAAAGAAAAAAATACCAGTATACAATCACAATTTAAACTCTATCGATCTTGGATATGTGTGTGGTAAAGCATACTCAGTTTCTACTTTAGCGGTGATTGATGATGGTGGATCAAATATATTGCAAATTGTCAAAAAAAGGTAGTAATTAGATGAGTGAAATACTCTTTTCAAACGAATTAATGCAATATATAAATATGGCCAGTAAAATAACCAAAGCACATATTTTAGATTGTTACATATCAGATGATGCAAAACTGGTTTTCATAGTGCAAAAGGGGCAGCTTGGAATTGCAATAGGCAAAAAGGCAAAAAACATAGAAAGGTTAAGACTGCTTTTTAAAAAAAGTATAAAATTTGTTGAATTTGACGAAAACAAAGAGAAATTCATAATAAACCTATGCAAACCATATAAAGTAAACAAACTTGAATTTGAAGGGGATCAAGAAGTACAGATTGCTAAATTAACAGTAGAACTTAGTGATAAATCAAAACTTATTGGCAAAGGCGGCAAGAATATAGAAACAATAAGAATTCTTGCCAAAAGGCACCACTCCATCAAAGATGTTCGAATAAGATAATTCTTTACAATAAGCATAACAGTTTTTAATGGGATTTTGCATTCTCGTCTGGGGAGTACGTCTGAGAATAAAAGAACACCCGATAATTGATTTCAAAGAACAAGAAAAAATTACATTTTATTTTAATGACAAAAAAGTAGAGGGGTACAAGGGGGACAGTATCGCTTCGGCCCTTCATGCAGCAGGAATAAAGCATTTTACAACAAGTCTAAAGTACGAAAGACCTCGAGGCTTCTTCTGTGGCATTGGAAAATGCTCTTCATGCCTTATGAGAGTAAATGGTGTTCCTAATATCCGAACTTGCATTGCACCTTTAAAAGAAGGAATAAAAGTAGAAAAACAGGATAAATTGCCCGAGTTAAGAGATATAGAATTTGCATGCAAAGCAAAGAAAAAAATTGATTGCGACATTTTGGTTGTAGGGGCTGGACCTGCAGGTCTTTGTGCTAGTCTAGAGGCGGCAAAACAGGGTGCAAAGGTTCTTCTTGTTGATGAAAATCAAATGGTTGGCGGACAGCTGATAAAACAGACACACAAGTTTTTTGGCTCTAAAAATGAAAAAGCGGGAACGCGAGGCATTAACATTGCAAAAAATCTAAAAGATGAGCTAAAAAAAGAAGGTAAAATAAAATCAATGCTTGATTCTACAGTAATTGGCTACTATGAAGGGAAATCAGGCGAACATATATTTGGTGTTATTAAAAGAGAAGATTATGAAAGCAGACTTTACGAAGTAAAATGTAAAGCTGCAATATTTTCCTGTGGCGCTATGGAAAATATGCTTCTTTTCCCAGGTAATGATCTTCCTGGCGTATATGGTGCAGGAGGGGTCCAAACTCTGATGAACGTCTATGGAGTAAAACCTGGAAAAAAGGTGTTAATGGTAGGCGCTGGAAACGTTGGCCTCATAGTTTCATATCAGTTGCTACAGGCAGGGGTAGAAGTTGACAGGGTTGTTGAAGCAGCACCAATAATAGGCGGATACCATGTTCATGCAGCAAAACTTAGAAGATGCGGCGTTCCAATACAAACATCTCATTCCATAAAAGAAGTTTACGGGAATGGAAAAGTGGAAGGCGCAGTAATTGTAGAACTTGATAACCACTGGCAACCTATCAAAGGATCAGAAGAAAAGATAGGATGTGATACTGTTTGCCTTGCCGTTGGACTTACCCCCTCTATAAGACTTCTTATGCAGGTTGGAGTTGAAAACGAATTTATTCCTGAAGCAGGAGGTTATGTTGCAATTCATGATGATTCTATGCAAACAACAGTTAAGGGGGTGTACATCGCAGGGGATTCATCTGGAATAGAAGAGGCATCTACTGCAATGATAGAAGGGAAAATTGCAGGGATTTCTGCAGCAATGGCTCTTAATTATGACAAAAATGCAAAGCAAAGAAAAAAACAGTTTACTACAAATTTGGAAAAACTTAGAGCAGGACCATTTGGAGAAAAACCAAGAAAAAGCAAAGAGAAAATCAAAAAACTTTGGGGGAAGCAATATGTGGGATTATGAAAAAACTGGGCTTTTATCGGTAAAAGATTTGGAACTTCCTTCAAAAGAACAACTGGAGAAAGGAGTTGCAATAATAGAATGCATACAAAAAATTCCCTGTAACCCGTGTGTTGAATCGTGCCAAGTCAATGCGATTACAATGAAGAGCATCAATGACCTGCCAAAAATCGATTATGATAAATGTATTGGATGCGGGAAGTGCGTTGGATTCTGTCCAGGCCTTGCAATATTCGTTGTTAAAATCAAGGAGGATAAGGCACTTATTACCATTCCTTATGAATTTTTACCTGTCCCGGCAGTTGGAGACAATGTAAAAGCACTTGATCGGGAGGGGGAATATAGGGAAGATGCCGTTGTAAAAAGGGTAAAAAAAAGTGGAAAAACAACAATTGTAACAATTGAAGTTGATAAAGAGCTGGCGATGAATATCAGAAACATAAGGGTCTAAAATGAAAGAAGAAAAAGCAATAGTTTGTCGATGTGAAGACATAAGTAAAGAAGACGTGCTAAAAGCAATTGACGAAGGCTACACGGATCTCGAAGAATTAAGAAGAAAACTAAGAATAGGAATGGGACCTTGCCAAGGACGAATTTGCATACCAATCGTTGTAAAATTACTTGAACAAAAGACCGGAAAGAAGGTACCCAAAAATTCTCTTCCAACAATAAGACCTCCAATAGTTCCAGTTTCTCTTGGAACACTTGCAAGTGATGAAGATGAAAAATAAATCAGATGTTGTAATTATTGGTGGCGGGATAAGCGGATGTTCCCTTGCGTATAATCTTGCAAAAAGAGGGTTAGACGTCACAGTTCTAGAAAAAAACTATTTATCCTCTGGAGCAACTGGTCGCTGTGGTGCGGGAATACGACAGCAGTGGTCAACAAAAGAGAATGTGAAACTTGCAATAGAAAGCATAAAAATTTTTGAAAAACTAAGTAAAGAGCTTGGTGAAGATATTGAATTAAGACAAGGTGGATATCTGGTTGCAATACACGACAAGAAAGAAATGAAACAAGCAGAAAAAAACGTAGAAATGCAAAGATCTCTTGGGCTTAAGGTCGATATTTTAACTCCTGACGAAATGCTTGATGTTGTACCAATACTAGACGTAAAAGGAATGAACGCTGTTGGTGCCACTTTTTGTCCTACTGATGGACACGCAAATCCATCCAAGACAACATTTGCCTATGCAAATGCTGCCAAAAGAAACGGAGCAGATATTTATACTCACACAAAAGTACTAGATATTAAAACTATTAAAAAGCAAGTCACAGAAGTGAAAACAAGCCAAGGCACTATAAAAACAAATACTGTTGTTAATGCTGCAGGGGTCTTTTCCAAGGATATCTCTGAAATGACTGGTATTAAGCTCCCAAACGTCCCTTTTAGAAAGGAAATAATGGCTTCTGAACGATTAAAGCTCATGTTTGAAGCAATGGTCATTTCATTTAAAGATGGAATTTATTTCAGCCAACAAGATGAAGGACAAATAGTTGGAGGTGTTCCTATCCCCGATGAAAAAAGTGGCTATAAAATAATGCCAACTTTTTCGTTTATTCAACACATGGCTAGAACTTTAACAAGATATTCCCCTATTCTAAAAAATGTAAACATGCTTAGACATTGGACAGGTTTTTACGATGTGAGTCCAGATGCAAGACCAATACTTGGAGAAACAAAAGTAAAAGGATTTATTCAATGTAACGGGTTTTCTGGGCATGGATTTATGCTTTCCTCTATGGTCTCGAAGCTTTTAACAGATTATATTGTAGATAATAAAACATCTGATATACTAGAGAATCTACAGTTAAAAAGATTTGAAGGAAAAACTATTACTCGCGAAACCTATGTTTGTGGATAGTAGTAACAATAATAAACAAATCTTTATTTCTCTTCAGTGACTTTCTATGGATTACGAGGAAATTAACTTCAAAGCAGGAATTGAAATACATCAACAGATCGATACGCATAAATTATTTTGCAATTGTCAATCGATTATAACTGAGGATATTGACTACTCTTTTGAACGCGTTTTAAGGCCCACTCAAAGTGAACTTGGAGATATTGATAGAGCTGCGCTTGAAGAATCCAAGAAAAAGAGAAGATTCCTTTATACTGCATCTGTTGAATCTACATGTCTTGTCGAGGCAGATGAAGAACCTCCACATTCTGCAAATGGAGAAGCAATAGATATCTGCCTTACGATGGCTGTTTTAATGGATGCGAAACCTGTAGATGAAATTCATTTCATGAGAAAAATTGTAATTGATGGCTCAAACACATCAGGTTTTCAAAGAACAGGGCTCATTGCAGTTGGTGGAAAGATCAATAATGTAGGGATTCAAACAATTGCCGTTGAGGAAGATGCTGCAAGAAAACTAGAAGAGAAAGGAAAACTGGTAACCTATGGCCTTGACCGTCTTGGCATACCTTTGATTGAAATTGCTACAGATCCAGATATTAAAAATCCAAAGCAAGTAAAAGATGTAGCAGAGCAAATCGGACTATTGCTTAGAGCTACAGGAAAGGTAAAACGAGGGCTTGGGACCATCCGTCAGGATCTTAATATCTCTGTATTAAATGGATCAAGAGTTGAGATAAAAGGAGTTCAGATGCTGAAATCCATATCAAAGGTTGCAGAAAAAGAAGTTTTAAGGCAACTTGAAATTGTAAAAATCAAAGAAATCCTAGAAAAAAGGATAAAACCTGTAGATCTAGAAAATATTGAAGTTTACGATATAACAAAAATACTTGAAGGATGCGGCTCAGACATTATTAAAAAACTTATGAAGAATGGTTGTGCCAAATCGATCAAATTGCCAGGATTTGTTGGCCTGTTGAAAAAGAAGGATTCCAGACTTGGACGAGAGTTTGCAGTTCACGCCAGAATCTCGTCAGGGATTGGTGGGATAATCCACAGTGATGAATTTCCAGGATATGGCCTTAAAAATAAAGGAATAGAAGAAATTAAAAATATCTTGAAGGCAGGAGAAAACGATGCTTTTGTAATTGCCATAGGAGAAGAGGAGATTGTTGACAAAGCAATTAACGCTGTAACAAACAGGGCAAGAATGGCTCTAGAGAAAGGTGTAGTAGGACAAGTAAGAAGAGCACTCTT
>CAYLKT010000002.1:27120-32466 GCA_964384305.1 uncultured Thermoplasmatales archaeon
GGGCAAGAATGGCTCTAGAGAAAGGTGTAGTAGGACAAGTAAGAAGAGCACTCTTGGATGATTCCACGGAATATATGAGACCACTGCCAGGAGCCGCAAGAATGTATCCTGAGACCGATGTTCAGCCGATAAGAATAACAAAAGAGAGACTTGGAAAAATAAAAGACAATCTCCCAGAGAGACCTGAAGAAAAACGTGAAAGATTCGTAAAACAATACAAGTTAAACAAGGAGCAAACAAAACAGATCCTTTCAAGTAGTTATGAAAATAACTTTGAGAGGCTTGTTAAAAAATTTCCAGATTTGAAAAACACAATAACAAGAACGTTTCTTAACACCTTCTCAGAGTTGGAAAAGGAAGAAATTGTAATAGACAACATAACAGAGGCTTTGCTTATTGATGTATTCTCTGCATTATCTAAAGGAAAATACTCAAAAGAAGCAATTCCAGAAATACTAAGATATCTTGGCAAGAATTTTGACAAAACTGTGGAAGATGCAATAGAAGCATGTGATCTTTCTGCAACAGATGCAAAAGAACTGCAAGAAATTGTAAGGAAAATAGTAAATGAAAGAGTTGATTTTGTAAGAGAAAGAGGAACAAGTGCCATAGGTCCACTCATGGGAATTGTTATGAAGGAGCTTAGAGGTAGAGCAGACGGTAAAAAAATAAACGAAGCGCTGAAAAAAGAAATTGAAAAAGTGCTATAATTTAGTAAAATTTGCTCTTAAAATTCAAGTTAAGGTATTATTAATAAAAATTAAGGTTCTTATTTGACTCTCTTTACAAAAAGAAATTTTAGATTCTTCCAACCATCAGAAAAACTTTGCAGTTTTTTTTCTCCTTCCCGCGTGTAAAGACATGATGGGATTTCTTTTGCTTTTATACGTTTATTTTTAAACATCTCTATTTTTATTTCCTCTGAAAAGGGCATTCCATCATTAAATTCTTCCAGCGGTTGGACTTTATCAAGTGCATCTCTTTTAAAGATCCACATTCCTGACTGGGAGTCCTTTACATTCATTAAAAAAAGTATTTGCATTGTTTTTGCTAGAAGGAAGTTACCAAATGCATGTTTTACAGACATTGACCCGTGCTTTAATTCTGCAAACCTATCAGTCGTAATAAAATCAATATTTTCTTTGATCAATTGTTCAATGTATAGGTGTATCTTATCAAAAGGATATGTAGCATCCGCATCACCTGTAACAATTATATCTCCATCAACCTTTGCAAAGCCAGTTTTGTATGCTCTACCATATCCTTTTCTTTTTTCAAGGATTACGTTTGCACCTTTCTTTCTTGCAATTTCTCGAGTCTTATCTTTAGAATCACCATCAATTATTGCTATTTCTAAATCCCAATTTCTATTTTTGAAATGTTCTTTGCATATAGAATCAATTGTTGTTCCTATCCCTTCTTCTTCGTTCAGTGTTGGCATTAGAACTGTTATTTTCGTATTAACTCACTCCAAAACAAGGTTATCACAATATACTTAAAAAAATTTATTAAAAAACAAAAAATAAAAAAAAGAGATTAGGGGGACTTATTCCCCTTATTGTTTTCTACGTCTGAAGAGTATTAGACATACTCCAAGTGCTGCTACTAGTGTCAATAGTTCGAAACCAGGTATGCCGCCTGCTGGTAACGCTGTAATTATTACATCTTCTGCAGCCACATACGTTCCAAAGGTTGCCGTTATTGTAACTACTGTCTTCTCAGTCACAGAGAATGTAACTTGTCCATTAATGGTTGTTCCAGTTTGATCACCGAATGTTACTGTTGCTCCAGTAATCAAAGAACCGTCGTCATCATCGTATACTGTCACAATTACTGGGGAGGTATATTCTCCATTCTCGTTTGCAGTTCCACCAAGTGCAATCGACAGACTTGGGACATTGATTATTGTAAGTGCTTTCGACGCGTCTGCATATCCTGTCTTTGTTGCCTTTATTGTAAAGGCCCTGTCACTTGTTACAGTAGCCTTTGTAAATTTCGCTTGTCCACTTGAGTCGGTTGTACCTGTTCCAATTCCATCAATTGTAACAGTTGCACCAGGTACTGCTGTTGTTGTTCCTTTCTTGAGTACCGTCACTGTAAATTCTGTTCCCTCATTTACTTCAATTGGTGCGCTGATATCAAGTTTCCAGTTTGTCACGACTATAACATCGTCTATCGTTCTACCTTCTTCGCCAACATCAATACTGATGTTTCCTGTCGACGTTGAGGTTACTGAAAAGGAAACTTCTCCGTCTGCACCAGATGTGCCATTTTGATCTACACCTTGACCGTGTAAACGCAAGAATATACCGCTAAGTGGAGAGCCACGACCAGTAATTGTCGCTTCTATATCACTATCCCCTTTAGCAATATATTTCTGGCCACTTGAATCCTCGCCATCAAATGTAACTGTTGGTACTGTTACGATTGCTTGCCCAGTCGCTATTGCCCATTCACCTTCATCATCATCAGCATTTGTAGGTCTGAAGTAGAAGGATATATACTGCTCTGCTTCTCCAGCATCTAAGTAATTTGCAGTAATGCCATGGACAGTTATAACACCGTTAACAAGACTACCTTCTGCAATTTCTATCGAGTTGTTAGCTGTGGTATCATCGCCAGTAGCCGCATCAAATGAACAATTCTTCCAGGTTGCATTGTAGTCTCCATCAGCATGACTTACTGACGACATGTTGTCAATTCTAAGCGTACCATTAACAGGCTCGCCATTGTATGTAGCAGTAAATGTTGCACTTACATTTTCATCTGAACTCCATATGAATGTATTTAAGCCAGATCCTGCAATATTACAGCCAACTTGAACCTGCTCGACCACAAGTGTCGCGTTATGACCTGTGCTGTCATGAGTGTCGTTGTATGCATAGACTGTGTACGTACCAGGTACGGTAGCATATACACCATCAAACAAGAATGAATAATCTGCATCGTTTGTTAAGTCACCTGAATCAATGCCGCCTAGTAACGTATCTGTCACATCAGCCCCATCTTCATCATATATTTTTATGAAGAATCTGTCTTTGTCATCTTCATCAGGATGGTCTGTGCTATTTCCAGCAAATGTACAGTCAAATGTGAAATCATCGTATCTCATTCCAGCAAGCATTGTTGTTCTGGACAACTCTACCTCCAAGTCATTTACCTTGGTCATTTGGATTAATGCATAACCATATCCTGCATTACTTGCATCAACGTATACAGTTAGATTTCTTGGTGCCATAGCTCTAGTCCAACCAGCCACATTCGTCTGATTTGTCGTTTGCTGTGTTATATTGAAATTCCAAGTATATGCACCATTCTCATCTGCCACAAAACCACCATCAGAAGTTAAATTGTGCTGGTAATATGGAGTACCATCTTTGACATAAAAGAGACTAACTGTAGCATATGGGTTCATATTGCCCTTTGCGTCTTTAACAGTTATTGTAAGCTCTTTATCCTCTTGGTCTATCATAAAGTTATTTGGATCAACACTTACTACACTACCATGCTGCCAATAACTTGTTCCACCAATTGAAAGAGTTCCTGTAATGGTTGTATTCCATGCAGTTGCAGTTATTGTTATCTCTCCGCCACCTATGCTCATGATTGGTATAATTGGTACTGACCAAACACTTACATCATCAAACCAAGTACCTCCATAGTTGGGCAATTTATCCAATGTGCCTGTAAACAGAGAGTCACCAGAAATCGTTATGTTCTCAGCACATGCTCTTTTCGTAGCACAAGATCCACTATAACCAAGTGCTCCAAAGTAATTATAGTCTGAGTTGATTATTTTAAACTGGACTGTCACGGGCACTTCACCTATTACAGGTACTGCACCAAGTACTCCATCTGTGATATCGGTGCTGGTATCTGCAGTAACACTCGTTGACCCGTCGTCTATCCATTTGAATTGCTCGGTTGCCCTCACTAATTCAAACGTGGCAGTTCCGTTCCATTCCTCAGTAGCATTTCCTTTGCTACTGTTTGCCCATACAACATAGACAGTACCTCGAGCAGCCCAAGTTTCTCCTCCACCACTAGTATTGTAACCCCAGCGGTTCCATGGACCCTTTGGCGTTATTTGCAAAATGTCATTGTTAGTACCAGTGAGGGAAATGTCTACCAAAGTCAAAATATTTGGTATGGGACTTGAACCAGACCTTGTCGGCTTGTTGGATTTGTTATATAGTTGTACAGCAGCAACATCTACAGTTACATCACCATTATACGACATGTTATTACCATCATAGTTTGTTATTTTTATCTTAACTTCGTTATCAGCAGTGTCATTCCAGAACTGCGTACCATTCGTCACAGTAAACGTTGGAACACCTGCAACCATTGTAAGATTAACCATATCTGCAGTATATTCTGGTGGGTCAAATGGACCACAAGTTTCATGATTGTATGTTGCCTCACGAAGTACATTGGCTACACTAGTCGAATTCAAAATAACCATATTATTCCAACCTTGACCAGCAGTGAGATTTCCAAAAGATGCATTATATCCTGTATGAACTGATGCACTACCATATGCAAAATCTCCAGCACCTACTTCATTCCTGTAGGCAATTATATTGTACGTTCCTGCACCATATGCATGAGTGTAGTCATACATGTTAGTACCAGATATTTCCCATGTTCCAGTACCATCAACAACAGAAACTTGCTTACGTTTCACTACATAGTCATCGTAAGCAGCGCCCGTATTATCTTTACGAATGTCCACCCATACATCATGATCAACGTTTGTTCCAGTCTGTGTTACAGTAATAGTAACAGATTGATTCCTATCGTAATTAACACTGTCAGGCGAAACAGATACAGTATATTTCTCAGTAGAATTTACCCAAAACATACCTTTAATAGCATGCCAACCGCCATTGTAGACACTCCTATTTGCAAGACTCACCTTTGTAAACGAAAACTGGTCTGACACAAACCATGGACCAGCTACATCAAGATGACAGCCTAACGCTTTACCCTCAGTAGTTAGACGATCTTCTCCACCTTCAGTCCATTTAGTCCAAGTGACATTATATTCATAGTCAGCAGCACCGGCAACTCTACTATAAACGGGGTAATAGAGAAAGTAAGTTCCTGATCCTAGGACAGTCATATTAAATTGGATATTAAGATCATTGTCATAATATAAATCAGTCGTAGATGTGTTTACAAAATCAGCATCTGCACTAGCGTCCCACTCCCACGAGTCAACACCTATATCTGCACTAGCCTTCTCAACTATTTTTACGTCTGTTAAGTTATTTACAACTACAATAACAGACAAAATCATTGCCATTGCTATTACTGTAGCCATTATTTTTTTTCCTTTCATCT
>CAYLKT010000003.1:0-31466 GCA_964384305.1 uncultured Thermoplasmatales archaeon
TTATCAGTTATTGAATGGCTCTTGAATTTTAGGCCTGTATCCCTTATAATAAAGTTACTCTTTGCTTCTAATTTAAGAGTGTCAAACATCGTTTTACAAAAAGACCCTTAGGCTTTAATCGCAAGGGTCTTTTTTATGAACAAACAATAATAATTTTTATTGTTTTGTTTTACATATTTTTTATCTTGTCGGTATTTTCTAAGACCTTATTTTCTTTTTACCTGCTTACTACCCTATCTTCTAAATACTTAGCTAATGTGTTACAAAGTATCGGTATACCACTGCGATACGGAGATTGCCTTCCGTTTGCCATCATGTCGCAGTGGTCGCTATCCGAAAGGGTGGTGGGCAGTTTCCGCAAGGGCTGTCGGTATCGGTATATCTCTTTCCATAATTCCTCCTTTCTATTCTTTACTTGGTGCTAGGGCTGACTGGGAAGGTGAACCCTAGCTAATTTCTTAAAACCAAGCTCCTGTACTATCCTGCATAACTTCTTTTCCACAATACTTACAAATCCCGTGATTGCTACATCCATCATTCTCTGTAATTTTATCAACTCTATGCCATTCGAGATATTTACATAACAAAAATCCTATTTTTTCAATCACATTTCACCACCTTTCTATAAATCCAAACTAATATTGCTACTAATGGTTCTAAGAGTTCCCAGATCATAATTCATCACTAATAAGATATATAATTAACATTATCAAGCCAAGCGGTTTCCAAATCAAGGTAAGCCATATCCCAAAAAATATACAATAAAATCCAAGCCTATTTTTGTCACTCATAATTCTACAAGTTCCTTAAGGGCTTTCCGCATTTTCAAAGTTAGCTTGCCTTCAACAATAATAAAAATAAAATTATCATGAGTTTTTATGATTTTGATTTTGACAGTTTCACTCATTTTATCCTCTCTATCTGCACTCGTAATAATCCCTTTTCCGTCCCGGCAAGCACCAGAAATGCCTTCTTAGCCAAATCCAGACTTCTACCATATTTATCTTTGAACGAACCCCTGTCCGTGCATCTGACAACCACCGACTTGCCTTTGAAAGAAACTCTAAGATAATCGCCAAGCTGATAGCGATCGGAACAAGCACAAGTAAGAGCATTTTCATCAAAAGGCTCACCATTAGCCATGATGCACGCCGGGTTAAATTTTTCGCAATACTCTTGACCATACCAACTGACTTCCTCATACCAAGATACTCTGGTAGGTGTTGGCGAACTAGTGGGTGACGGAGTTGATTTTGGGATCGGGCTGATAATTTCATGATCTTTATTTCCTTCATGTTTTACTCCGATACTTAATCCTATTATTAATCCTATACTTATTCCGAGCAGGTATTTTTTCATTACTTAAGAAGCGATTATATTTAACTTTTTCAAATCCTCAATAACTTCCATTAATTTAAACATCCGGTAATTATTCTTAGGATTTCTTTTGCAACGAATTTCGCCTTTATCAGCGTATGCTTTTAAAGTTTTAATTGGCACGCTGGTCATCTGAAATATTTGGTTTACCGTCATTAATTTTATCATGTTCTAATCCTATCACCACCTAACCAAACTTGTCAAGTCTTAAAATAACCTTGTCTGCCCGGTTGGCTTCCACTCATAATAATACAAAGTGTATTTCTTGCCATAATACAAAGTGTATTTCTTGCCATAATACAAAGTGTATTTCTTGCCCCGGCCGTATTTATCCTCAAAATCAATCTCATGCAAAGCTTCTTTTTTAACTACCTGCATAAAATCTTCCCCATGCTTTATTAACGCGTGTCCTTCGTTAAACTTCTGACCCGGGATAGCAACTAAAGTTTTTCCTTTAAACTCTGCTTTGATCCAACTGCCAACGTTTTTCAGCAATCCTTTTTCTCCATTGCCTTCTAAATTCTATCCTGCACTGTACATCGCGACACTCATCACAAGTCTGTCCTAGTCTCGGATAACGCATTACTCTCCATTCTTCATTGCAAGTCATTCTTTTATGACATATTTTGCATTTCATATTTTTACTCCTTCCTAAGTGTTGTCTAGCGCACACTAAACAACACTCACAAGACTTAAAAAGCCTTGTCGCTCTCTATTCCTTCTTCCTGTGGTAAAGGTATTTCTTCCTCTCTCTCTACAGTTTGCTCTGTTGATTTAGCAAAAATTAAAGAAGCGATTGTATCCTTGACGGTTTCTACATGATCCCTTAAGTATTTAAAGAATTCCTCATCAACTACAACCATCGGCATCCCATTTTTATCTTCTAATATCTCAAACTTAATTATCCATGATTCGCCATAGGCGTGTTTAACCTTTTCAGTTGTCAATTTTACTTTTAAAGCAAACATTGGAACCGGGACTGGCCTTGCCTTTGTATACTTTGAAGCTTCTTTGCCAAACTCCCACATCGGAGATAGTTTCAGACCTGTTAGATAAGTAATAAAAGGCTTAATTTCGCCGTTATTAACAATTACACCAGCCATCAGCTGATTAAAAACATCTTTCTTTCCCTGCATCCCTTCTGCTCTAAATCCCCGGCTGATAGTTAAGATATGACATTCAATTTCCTTAAACTGTTCTCTTGCCGGCCGGTAAAAAAACCAACCATCTTTCGGATCGCTTCCGTCGGCTAATTTATTCTTAATGCTTTTGCCAACCGCATGAACTTTTAACAAAGGCAGTTCACCGACTAAGTTTTCCGCACCCACCTCGGCATTTTCTTTATACATCTTAGTCAGTATCGGATTCTGCCGGACTGTCATCAAAGCATTTTCCGCCGCTTTTATTTTTCCTTTTTTTTCTTTCTCTACTTCTGCTTTTATCTCAGCCGCTTTTTTCATTAAATCATCTTTTCCGCTCATAATTCACCCCCTTCCGTTTTAAAGATTTTTGGAATTTATTTTTTTGAGGTTTGTTCATCAAGAGTAACCTATCACAACTCACCCTGTCTTGTCAAGAGGCAAAATGTCTTGTATTAATAGTCTTTTTTGTTTTTCATTTTATCTTCTTAACTATTTCATCTAAATCTTTAACTTCTTCTTTCTCATTACTAGTTTCTGATTTCTTATTTCTTAGACTATCTGCAACCGCGAGATACCCTATTGATAGGGTATCTATACAGTATCGTTTAAAGTGTTCTTTTACTTTCTTTGGAATGATACTTAGCTCTCTCTGACAGGCTATTTCATTCTTTCCGCCTGTATAATTTTGATATTTATTAACATTTACAAGATAAATCCATGCTTTATAGAAAAGAATTTTGCCATCTTTGGAAAACCGCTTTGAAAATTGGTCAATTTCTTTAATAGATAGTCCAGTAGATAATTGAATTAGTGTGTGTAGGTAGTCTTTCTTTGTTTTTCGGAGTTTCTTTCATTTCTTTTTAATTTCTTTTTCCTTATACTAAAGATCAGGAAAGGAAGCATCCTAGCTACCGCCCCAATTGTAGCAATTTTTTTTACGACGGCGTTTGTTCAGTTTTCTCTCTGACGCTTGGTCGGACTGGTTCTCATGGGGTTTCTCTTTGCTATTGAGTGTCACCCAAAGGTCGGCTGGCTTACCAATCACGCCTTGACTTATATCAGTATAAGGTGGGCTTCCAATAGCCGCCCACAGGCATCACCTAAACCAGAGCTAATTGTTTTAAGTCGCTCCTCTGCGGTTTACCCACGACTTCGTTATTTTTATCAATTAAGAATTTTCCACAGTTAAAACAATGAAATAAATAAATTCTTTCATGGGGAATACAGCGAATGTAGTTTTTCTTGAAGCCTTTTTTGCAGTTCGGACAAGGAATATAGTTGCTCATAAAAAAAACCTGCTCTTAGTTCTGGCAAGCCTAAATGAACTTGGCAAGTCATTTCTTGCCAGAATTAAAAACAGGTTTTCGTTCATTTAGTTTGCCCCGCTTGCCGTAGGGACGCTCACGCAAGGTGAGACGTAAGATAAATATAGACTATTTTAAGGTTCTTTGTCAAGTACCAAAATTTCTGGTATGATAATTACATCTGCTCTGGTTTTCTCCCAAGGACTACGAGGGCAGTTTTTTCTTGAAAATTTTGTTAAGAATCTTTTTTATTGTTTCTTTCCGTCTTTCTAAAATCTCCAACACTAACTGAAAATCATTATAATCATTAATTGGCTGTGTTTTTTTAAGCTTCTCTATTGTTTCTTTAAGCACGGGGACTTCCTTAGCCGTTGTCTGGCACGTTTTTAACTCTATCCCTCTATCTATCATTAGCTTTTGCTGCTTAGTTGAAT
Organism: uncultured Thermoplasmatales archaeon; assembly: GCA_964384305.1. Lineage (GTDB taxonomy): Archaea > Thermoplasmatota > E2 > DHVEG-1 > DHVEG-1 > JAYEJG01. Next base: position 4,258 of record CAYLKT010000003.1, read on the forward strand.
CAATTTCCTGATTTTCAATGATTTTATCTTTTTCAACGATTATTTCTTTAAGTTTTATTACTTTTCCCTCAGCCGTATTTTTACCATCCTCAACTTGTAGAAGCCCTTGAATTTTACCTTTTAACTCCTCTGTCTTTGGTTCACAGTCTAACCAGCCTTGTTGAGAAATTAAATCTATAAATTCTTTGTAGTTTTTATTTGCTTCTCTTAATTCAATAACTTCTTTTTCAAAATCCTTTCTTTCTTTTAAGACTTGCTCCCAATATTCTTTGGACTGTCCTAAAAGAGATTCTTCTTTTTCTTCTTTTGGTAGAATAATTAAATAAGACTTGTTGGGATTTCCATCCCGCCAGCAATTACTCCAAGCATTTGTAAACTCATCTCTTTTATAAAAGTGGTGATCACCGTGTTTCCTATATTCTCCCCAAAAGTTTGGATCATTGACAAAAAAGCCGTCATCTCGGTATCCAACCATAACAAAGAAATGACCGCCGGTGAACTTTTTATCCTGCCTTGAAGATAATGAGCCGTAGTGGACGAGAGCAATGATGGGAATTCCTTTATTAATATTCTGGTTGATTTCTTCTAAAGAGGAATTAGTGATAAACTCGGAATCATAGCCGTAAGAGGAAATTGCTTTTTTAAGCTCTGCTACCCTGATTAAACCTTGACCTGCGCCGGTTCTCCTAAAAACTTCGTCTGTAGTAACGTTTTCTCCAAAATAATTGAGAATCATTGCTACTGAAGCCGGGCCACAATCATTGTGTGTTCCCTGAGCATCCGAATCATGCTGGGATTTATAAGGAACTGAGAGGTTTTTCATTTAGTTTTATCTTATTATTCTTACTTGAATGTCTCCTTTTTCTATCAATAATCTAAAAGTTTCATTTGCTTTACGGATTTTTTTAATATTATTCTTTTCTTTGCTAAAAACTTTATCTTTTAACAAGTCAATATTTGCTTTGTTATTTCTTGATAGATTAGGATTTTGACCAAAATAACTGTGGACTTTATGAATGACTTTAAGAATTAAGTTCATGATTTTTTCAGAATTTCTAAAATAATCTTTAAAGTGTTTTCTGTTTCTACCCCTCGTTTTATAGTAAGCTGCCACATTTCTTTTAAATCTCCAAGCCGATCTTTCCTTTCTTTTCCTATTTCTTTGTAAAGAAAAAAGACGGCGCCGTAGGATATAACTAATAATACTCCCAAAAGTCCTGTTTCTACTAATTTTTGTATTGCTTCTGCTGTCATTTAAGTTTTGCCGTTATATTTCGTAAAAACCAGTTACTGATACCTTTTTCACTCCAGAGCTAGTCCAAACCCCAGTGGACATATTTGTATTAAGAATTACAGCACTGGTATTACTACCAACATACCAACGACCAGCAACGGTCAAATCTGTATTATTATTTGTCAATTTCCAAGGAACACCACCCCAATATGCATCTGCGTGTGTTGCAGTTTTAATTGGAAGTGTAAATGTAAAACCTGCTGTATTACTTGTGCCTGCTGACGTTCTAAGATTAAATTTAACTACTTTTCCATTAACTGCAAATTTAGCAATTGAAAGTGTAGGAGTATCTGAAAATCCTACAAAAGTTGGTGTCCAATTAAACCACCCAGGATAACCTTGTGGATTGAGGGCATGAGAATAATAATTAGCTGATATAGCGGCATTTGTTACTACATAATCAGTATTTACTGCAATAGTAAGAACAGTATTAGCTACAGAAACAATGACACCATATTTAACAGTCGTCTGTGTCCATTTAATTCTATCTCCTTTTTGATATTTGCTTGCCGCACCAGAAGGAACTGTAATTGTTGAAGCTGAAGCATAAGTCCATGTCTCGTTGGTTGGTGTCCATCCGTCTGATAAAACTGTGCCATCTTTAATCAATAAACCATCAACCGTTACTCCTACTCCAGCTGATCTTTCGGCGATTGCATTTGTTAAAGGAGTAGCAGTAAATGTCTTTACTCCCGCAAAAGCCTGAGCTCCTGCCAACATTGCGACCAGAGTATTCTTGTGAGTTCCATCTTGATTGTGTTCTACTAAAAGACCGGCGATCATATCGTTCCAAGTTTCTTCATCTACAATACATTCAACAACAGCACCAGCGTCATGTGATTGACCGGTAGTATCTCCCTCTCCTCGTAGACAAACAGTTAAGTTGTTGCCTGAAACAACTCCAGTTACTAATTCCCATTCTGAAGATGCTTGATCATCTCCACTAGCATCTACTCTATCAATCATTAAAGTTATGGCCGTATCAGTTGGTAATCCGCTAGTTGAAGATAAAGCAATTGTAGTGGCAGAATCACTAATATCACTAGCAAGAGTAGTAGAGAAATTTCCTTGAGCTTTTCTGAATTTATCTGAATTTGCTGCAGCCATATTTATTTCTTTTTAGACTTTTTTTTAGGCTTTCTAATCTCTTTTAGTTTTTTATTGGCACTTTTTTTATTTCTACAAACTTCAATGAACTCTTTCTTATCAAGATCATAAATACCCTAATTCCAAGTTTCTCTTTCTATTTTTTTAACTTCTAGTTTATCTATAAATAAAAAAGCCACACCCAAAGGCGTGGCTTGATATTATAATCTTAGCCAATTAAAACTAGTTTAACACCTTTTAAAAACTTTTGTCAACTCTAACTTAATTTCCAATCTGATGGTTTCCCTGTCGGAACTGAAAATCCTTCTGCTCTTAGTCCTGTTAAAACAAATCTATCAGCCAAATTATTTCCCGGTGTAGAAACAACAAATTGAATATCTCTAATAAGTTTATTAAGAACAAAATATCTAATCAAACTTTCCGCGGCAAAAGTAGTGGGCGAGCCACTTGAAGTTCCCCATTTAAAAGTATCCCATTTGTCCCAGCTCCAGCCAGTTTTAGATACTCCGGGCGAAATAGTCCCTGACTTAAGAGATGAAAAGGCTTCGTCTTTTCCGGTTCCCAAGACTTTGAAATTTACAGAACCTAACGTATTTCTTAATTTTATAAATGTTTTTTTCATTTTCGCAAATTGAGTCCAATCTTTAGAAACAGGAATACGCGGAGAAACATACTTTTGCTGAAAAGCTACACCATCGTCTCCTTGAAAAGAAGGAGAGAATTCAATTAGTTTAGTAGTTTTTGATCCTAAAAAGCGGGTAACATCATCACCGTCTGTATATTCACCAAATTGTTTAACTCCAATCGTCCAGTCTTTATACCATGCCATCTTTTCCCGATCATAAACGATAATTCTATCAGGATCACCAGATATTGTAGAAACTGAAAAGAAAACTTTAGCGTCATAATAATAACTGCAAGCCTTGTCAATGCTGTCACCGGGAAGGCTTTGAATATATGACCTGATTTTTGCTGAAAGTTCATTTGTTCTCAAAACATTTAATACTCCGGGTTCGTTTCCTAATACTCCAATCTGTCTTTTATTTAGAAAAAACACGTCGTTCTCAACTAAAACAACAGCGAGAGGTGATTGGGTTCCAACCGCTCCTATTAGTTTTGTTGGAATAGGAACAGTAAACGTCGTACTTCCAATTGTTTGTGATTCTAATACTATTTCCCAAATTGTTCCCTTTCCTTCATCAGAAGTACAAAGAACATGACAGTTACCTTGAAAATCAACCACGTTTACTACCGTATTCTTTCCACCTCTTTCCAAATCTATCCATCCTCCGCCATAAGCAGGTGAAAAATTTCCGAGATTAACTCCTGATCCTGAAAAATAGGTTCTGTAAGGATTGTCTGGTTCTGTTCCCCAAATCTTATTTCCAGACAATGTCATTGATTTTAGTTTAGGTCCGCCGGTTGTATTGTCAATTGGCGGCTCAACATAAGTGTTTGGTTCTGCCGTTCCAAGGTCTTTGTAAGTACTAACAGCAGTTTCAGCCAGCTTAACTTCATAACCACTCGTATCAGCAAAATAAACCACGTATTTTAATGCGTTGCTGACATCATCCCATTCAAGATTAATATAATCATTGTCTCCAGACCACAAATCCCGATCTTCGTTAACAGTCGTGTTCACAGCCGTACAAGGGGTTGTTTCTCCAACTGCATTAACTGCCGAGACACGATAATGATAGGTATAACTCCCGGCAGACAAAGAAGAACCTCTAGTTAAAGCTAAATTTGCAGGAACTGTAAGGGGCGTATAAGCAGAAAGAGTTGAACCGCCGTAAAGTGCAATCGGATCAATTCCGTTGCCGATATAAAGATTGGTGCCGATCTGAATGAAAAAACAAGCATTGCCAGCAGTAAAAGTTGCTCCGGTAATCTCTGTTTTTGTTGTATCTGTAGTTCTCCAAGCCTTCCCATCAGCAATAACAATTAACTCGGTCGTGCCATCTGACTTTTTATATTCACAAAATCCGTCTATGTCTGCATCAAAAGTCGGGCCATATTGCTGTGTTCCCCATCTCTTATCCCAAATCCCATCTTCAATAAGCATTAAATTGGTAGATTCTTTGGCTTCATTTTTTTTGAGACGAGTTTCGGAGAATAAAACATTTGATCCGCCGATAAAACTATCAATTTGAATTGCGGTTGGTTTTCTATTCTTTAGTCTTGGTATTGGCCCAGCTAAAAGTGGCATGTTTATACACCGAACCCCGGAGTGCCAGTTTCAAAATCCCGATCAGGAACATAATTATCCTGATACCAAGCTGGCATTACATTCCTAGTTCTCATGTTTTTAATTTTTGCTTCTGCTTTTGCCAGTTCCAGCCCAGCCCTGTCTCCTTCGCCATCATTCTCTCTTAAGGTTGATAAGGAATGATGAATTGCAAACCAAGGATCAGCCATTTCAATTATATCAGCGGCAACGCTTGGGATGTCTGGCTCTTTGTAATAAGGATAATTAATTGTATGTCCAGCGGTTGGTTGTTCGCCAAAATGAAGATCAAATCCGTCTTGTTTGTTTCCAGTAAACCAACAAATAGTTGCAGACTCGTTTTTAAATAGTTCTGCTTTTGCTGGTTTTACCACCGGCCAAAAAGTATGCACCCCGCTTGCATCTGTAGTTCTAACATAATTCCCGGGGAATCTAAAATCTATAGGACAATCATATTCTACAGTTACAGCTACAACTGTTTTATCTCCGTCTGAAGCATCTGAAAGCTGTTTCCAAAGCTCTCCCCAAAGAATTCCTTTTTCATTATCCCAAGATTGTATTGCCGCTCTTAAGAGAATCTCACGGAAATCCCAATCCTCTGTTCCTTCTGTGGGAGTATCAGTATCTCCTTGATAAACAGCGTGCAGATAGTTTTGCCAATCATTTAGTGTCATATATTTGGCATTGCCGTTAGCGGAATTTTTACCTCGCCCATTGACAATGGTTTGATTATATACTTTTTAGTCGGTTTAACAAATTTTCTTACTTTAAACTTCGGCATTTTCAAGGTCGGTTTTCTTACTCCTTTCACTTTAACACGAAACGCCGGTGCTTTACCAGCCGGAGACTGAGTCGGCTTTATTTTATAAGCTGGCTTTAATTCTTTTTCTCTTTCTTTTAGTTGAGTTTCTAAGAAGCGCGCCTCTTTTCCCCGATACCTATTTATTTTCTCTAAGATTCTTTTTCGTTTTTCTTCGTCTGTTAAATCTAAGTCTTTAGCAATCTTAAAAAGATCACTTCTAACTTTTTTAACTCTCAATAAAACTTGATAGGCCCGATAAATCTGAGCATATACTGGATCGTGTTTTCTGATCTGAAAAGGAGAGATCGCATTGAAAATAATGAATTGTCTTTTTGATGGTTCTCCGGTTGGCGTTCTGTATGGCGCAACTCCTTTAGACACGATCGGAACTCCTACTTTGATATGTTCTGCAATTGATTCCGGGTGCCGGTAAACATCGTCAACTATACGTGCTACCCATCCTTGCAGAGAAACCAAAGGAATTACTTGACGTCCTAGTCCTGAGATAAGCCTTTTCGCAGCGTATTCTTCGCCTCTAACAGCGTCTATGGCGTTTCCAATCCCTTGAAGGTATGATTGATCAGTAAAGAAATCACTCATTGCTAAAACAGCCCGTCCCATATTTTCCAAAACCTTATCACTTGGATTTCGTTCAAACTCATATTTAAAAGCAGCTGACAAAGCAATAGGGTAGGCGATTGGCCCTAATTTGCTATAACTTATCCACTTATCCCCAATTCTTAAAGAATAGGGCTGAAAAGTAGCGTAAAATAACTCTTTTTGTTTTTTACCGATTGGAGCTTTCCAAGTAGTCCTGTTTTCTAAAGCCATGAAAGCAGCTCCTAGAGAAACCATAGAACCGATTAAGGCTTTAGATACTTGCGGGGTTTTCTCTGCTGCTCCGGGAATGGTAGCAATCCCCATCGGTGAATGTTCTAATCCTTGTTTTAAGATGTTCATTGGCGTTTGCACAAACGGGGCAATCCATCCTAATCCGGGAACACGTCTCAAAGAATAAATCCCTGATGTTAATTGATCAATCCATTTTAGAACATATCCTTGTTCTGGGGCATTTAATGGCTGTCTGAAAATTCTATATAAAGCTTCTTTTTCTACTAACCCTTCCAAAACCTCTGGAGCAATCTTTTTGCCCATTTTGGCGTATTTGTAAGCCAAGCTTTCTTTTGTTGCTGCTTTGAACAATGTTTGAAAGAAAACGTCCGCACCTTCCATCATTCTTAAAATTGAACCATAAGTCCATCCCAATCCTTTAGTAGTAAACGGCATTCTTTTAACATCAGGACGCTTAATTACAGTTTCTCCACTAAGAGCTTTTCTGAAATTACTGATTGCTTCTGGAACAGCATTAACAAAGCCTCTAACGTAGTGGGGAACTTCTTCTACATAATATTGTCTTGTTTTGCCAGTTAAAACAGAACTAACCGCGTCAACTGTTCCGGATACTAATTTTTCACTAACAGCAAGAGGAGCTTGAAATAAATTCCCCAAAATATTAATAACTTGTGTTTTAGGAGAAGAAAGCATATTGACATAGCGATACCAGTTAAGAATCTCTGAAGCATTTGGTTTAACAAACTTCCGATAAAATTCTGTCACTTGCTTGGCATTGTCAAAATCAACTCCGCGGGCAGCAACAACAATTGCATCGGTTTTTGCTCCGGTCTTTAGAATCTCTTTTATAAACTCATCTCTAACCGTTCTACCCTTGGCCCCGATCTTTAAAGCTTCCAATGCCCGTCCCTTTTCAGCAGCATAAGACGAAACCGTCTTCAAGAGCCTTACATATTCGTTCCACGTTGTTTTTGTTGCTTTTCCGCCCAACCCTGCGATTTCGTTTGAAAGAGCTGTTAGGCGTTGTCTTGTGGCCAACAGGGTTGCTTCTGCAGTCTTTTGGTGTTCTCTTGGACTAATTCCTTGCAAAAGCTGAGATCGTTGAGCTTCTTTTAAAACTTCTTTGTGGCCAAGAGTCTTTCCTTTTATTTTACTCAACTCTGGTTTTAATTTTTCAACAGTTTCATAAATTATTTTTTTACCACTTTTTGTTGTTTTTAACCGATCAAGATTAATATTGAAAACATGCACTGATTTTTGTATTACTTTTCCTTTTACCTTTACTTTTTCTACTTCTAATTTTTTGAGCTTTTCGCCCATTTCTTTTATTTCCGAAGACATTCTTCCAATTGCCGCTCTTTTTGATGCTTCTTTTTGTAAAAGCTTTTGAGGATATTTTTTAAGTCCTTTTTCTACTCCTTCCCATTCAAGCCTTGCGTTTCTTAGTTCTGATAGCGTGTTTTCTAGCTTCTCAATCACTTTTACTACTTTTGGCGGTGCTGCTTCTTTAGTATATTGAAGTAATTGTTCTCTCATTGCATCGTCTTTTGACCGAATACCTCCGGGTGTATATCCAATTAGATCATCTACTTTTCTTTCTAATTCTCCGATCTCTCCTAAATAGGCTGGTCTTTTGATTTTAACTTCTGGGGTTTTTATTTTAAACTTCGCTACTTTTTTGGTTATCTTTTTCTTTACTCCTTTTTCTGCTATTTCTTTAATTCCTTTTTCTCCGGTTTCCTTGATAAATTTCTCCCCGGTTTCTTTAACAAACTTTTCTCCTGCTTCTTTAACAAACTTTTTGCCAGCTCCTTTACCAACCATTTTAAGTCCACCAGCAAATAAAAATCCTCCCGGGAAAAAGTCTGGAATATCTAAGGCTGCCTCAAAAGCTGGTTCTCTTAATGTTTCCCACCTAAGAGGTTTTTTGACAACTCTAAAGAGTGATTTTTTTAATTCTTTCCTACCGGTCGGGGTTGCTACTCTCTCAAGAGTCCGTCCATAACTCCTTATCGCCCCACCAACCATTTGCGGCCCAAACTCTGCCACACCGGCAAGAGCACGAAGCGGAGGAATTAGTTTTTGTCTTGGGATTTTAAATTCTGGGGCTTTTTGCAAAGCTCTGCCAATTTTAGGAGCGGCTTTATAAAGACCAATTGCAGGGATAGCCGCTGGCGCGGCTTGCATCATTCTTTTCTTTATCTTTTCTATTAATATTAATTGGAGAAGTCCTCTTTTCATTTTTCATTTTTATCATTTACCAGCTGCTACCTGTAGTTGGTATTGTTGATCCTGTTCCGGTGGGCGTTGTTGTCATGTTAAATAATGATTCCAGCCCAAAGGGTTTTTTCTTTTCTTCTGTTTGTCCGGCTGTTAACTCAAGTCCAGCAAGAGGATCAATGCCAAATTGATCCATGATTGCCTGCTGCGCTTGACCAAAGCTTAAGGTTCCAGTTCCGTAGAGCTTTTGAAAAGCGGCAAGCGCGTCTTTATATCCCTTTGTTCCTTGTGTCGGATAAGACGTGGTTTGATATTTGCTTGCCATTTGCAGTTTAGTTCCATAATCTTCAAGCTCTGCGCCTCTTTTCATCTGCCACTCTGAAACTGCTGCTTTGTAATTTATGGCCGCATCGTCAAGTTGTCTTAATCTATTGACAAAATCTGCTTGAGTATTTTGAATAAGATTAGCAATTGCTTTTCCTTTTTCTGTTCCGGCCTGAGCTTTTGCCATTCCTAATTCTGACAACCGATCAGTTGCCCACTTGCTAATATCAAATAATTTAGTATTTTTCCATTCTTCAATCTTGTTTGATTGAGTCGCTGCTAAAGTACTAACATCCTGTATTTTAAGATCAATATTGCTTAAAGCTTCTCTTAACTGGCTGCCTATTTTAGACAATCCTTTTCCTCTTTCTGTTAATACTCCCGCTCTTGCTTTTTGCCCGCCCCGGGTGATAGCTTCAGAAGCCATATAGGGAGCTGAAGAATCGCCTGCCCCTCTAGCCCCGAAATAATGTCCGTACGCTTTCATTTGATTACGAATATCTTGTTCAAGGTTTCTTAAAGCCCCTTTTGCTTCTTCTTTTGTTTCTCCTCTTGCTATCGTTGCTCTTTCTCCCTCGGTTACTCCCATCGCCCTAAGCCTTCTTTCTCCGGCCGCTCTTTCTATTTCAACACCGCCACGTTGAGTTTCGGCCAATCCTCTAATTCCTGTTTCAAATTCGCCTCTTTGACCTGATAGTAAACCGAGTTGCTTGTCAAGTTCAGCAAAGATTGGTTCATAAGCGGCGGAAATACTCCCTCTTACTTTTGATTCATAAGCAGCTGTTCTCCGACCTTCTTCTGCTCTTTGAGCTTCAATGGCTTCACGAGTATAAGGGCCAGCCCATCCCACCGGGAGATCGCCAGTATTTCCCAGATTTCTCCATGCGGACATTCTATCAACCCCACCACCATTACCACCACCATTACCACCACCATTACCACCACCGCCGCCGGTTGGAGCTAATGAAGGAGAAGGAGAAGGTGTTAATTCGCCTTGAGGGCCGCTATAAAGAGGGCCGATAAAACCTGTACTAGAGGGCTTAGGTTCTACGTAAGCACCGCCAGCCGAACCATAAAGCCAAGGACGAGTTTGTTCTGCCCCTTGGGCAGGAGGCGCAATCCATTCAGAAATACCATACTCTCTCTCTCCTAAGAGCTGTCCTAATGTTGCTACTCCACCTGCAAAGAGATTTCTTAATGACATATTAGTCTTTCTGTTCAGCTACTGAAAAAAGAGATTCTAATTCTTCAAGAGCTTCAGATATTTTTGCGTAAATATAAGTTTGATCCTTTTTCCTTCCGTAAGTACTAACAACAAATCCATTGTTCGCTTTCTTTATGTTTACACTTATTTCTCTTTCTGGAACTGCTATATCTTCTCCCATTTTTCTCCTTTCTGTTAAATAAAAAAACCCCCGACACTTCGGGGGCTTGACATGATAGTCTTAGCCTTAAAAACTAGTTTAACACCTTTTAAAAACTTTTGTCAAGTCCTAAATTCCCCACAGAGGAAGTGTTACAAATAAAATAAAGAAAACAAGACTAAGAAAGAAAAATAGCTTAGCCGCCAACTTGACTATTTTCTTTTTGGCAAAGAAATAAAATAAAGCAGGAACTAAAATCAAAGGAATAAAATTAAGAAAGCTTTTTTCAAAACCAAAAAGACCTTGAAAAATAAGAATGTTAGTAGCTAAAGCAAGTAAGGCAATAAGAAAAAAACAGACAAAGAAATAAAGAATTTTTTTAATCATTTTTCACCCCCTTTCTTTTTTTAAGATAATACTTTCATCCTATAGCAATTATATCACACTCTTGCAACTTCTTTGTATATCTTTAACCAATTTCTCCAACAATTATCTAAATCGTAATTTTTAAGAACTTCTTTCCTTGCTTTTTTTCCTATCTCTTCTCTTAATTTTTTGTCTTCAATTAAAAGTGAAAGATATTTAATCCAATCCTTTTTTGTTTTAGCAATAAAGCCTGTCTTGCCATGTTTAACTACGTCAGTATAGACAGTTGGCGAGTATACTCCGGGCGTTTCTAAAATTGAATACTCCAACCATTTTGTATAAGTTTTACAATGATTAAAATAATCATCTATTAAAGGTGAAACACCAATGTCTAAATCTAAGAATCTATGTTTTAATGGCCAGTAGTCTGGCGGAACTCCCAAGGCAAACTCCCTGCGTTCTCGGGGGATAGTTTTGAAAACATCTTCTCCCCAACCAACTTCTGTTAAAAGTCTTTCTGAACTCATCCCGCCAAAACCGCAGTAAACAAACTTTACTTTGGGATATTTTTCTAAAACTTCTTTGATTGCCGGAGTAACCATTTGTAAATCTTCTAAATGTCCTCTTGATCCAAACCAGCCAAGACGGATTTCATCAGTAATCCTTTTTATTTCTGACAACTCTTTCCCATACCAATTATAATCTAGATAAAAAGGAAGAATGTGAACTGGTTTTTTAGTAAAACGTTCGTAATTTTCTTTTAAGACTTGATTAGAAACAGTAACAGCATCACACTTCTTAATCGTTTCAATTGAATTTGATCTCCAGACCGGCCCAATGTGTTGAAGGTTTTTTCTTTCCTTGCCGTAGCTATCAATAACCGCATCGTCCGCCTCATATATTACTTTCGCCCCTTGTTGATGACACGCGTCCACAATTTGAGGGCCAGTTAACATTTCAAGAATTACTAAATTCGCTCCTACAATATCTCCATTCCATTCTTTACTGCTAACAACAAACATTTCATGTTCAGTAAGTTTGTTTATTCTGTCTGCCTGACCATTGAAACGCCACTTCCGACTAGTAGTGCCGTTATCAAAGCAAAGTATTTTCAGATGATTCTTCATGCTGTTTTCTCCTTTCATAATTCTGTTCTTGCTTTATTCTATGTTCTGCATCTTGTCTTTCTCTTTTTTTTGCTTTTCGGCAAAGAGGACAGCGTTTAGGAGGATAAAGCTTATGATCCTCATAAAATCCTTGTTCTCCTATTGTGAAAATAAATTCTGTTTGGCAATCTACACATTTTATGTAAAGATTATGTCTGTTCATTTTTTTACTCTCATTTCTTTCAATGTCTTTAGAACTTTAGGAGAATTGACTCTTTTAGCTCCTAAATGTTCTGAAAGCCACATAAATTTAGTATTAGTTGGTAATTTCAATAATTTCGGCATTATTTCTTCTAATCCATTTCCCATTGTATTTTGAATATGACCATGAGCAATTAAAAAATCTTTTCCTTTTGGCATTTCGTCTTTTAGATTCCAATTATAATAACCATCCTTCATGACATGGAATCCTAATTGAAAGGCTGCCTTTTCCGCTCCTTCAGAGATTTTCCAATGAGGAGCTTTGAATATTTTTGCATAAGTAATTTCCCGATTAATTAACATTTTTTCAGCTACTACTATCCTTTTTTTTGCACCCTCATAACTCATTTTTTCAAATTCCATTGGTGCATGAGTTAATCCGTGCAGAGCAATCTCAATCCAATCTACTGATTTTTTAATTGCCTCACAAAATGGCCGGTATTTTTCTTCAGTAATTGGCGTTGGTTCTCCCCATCTAATTTCCCAAGGTACGGTAAACAAAGTCACCTTAAAATCCTTATAATGGTCTTTTAAATCTTCTAAAAGACCAAAATTTGAATTTCGTGGACTAAAGTCATCAAATTCAACACAAACACGCATTAAGTATTCCTTTCAAGATATTTAATAGCAGATAACAAATTATCTATTGACTCCTTCAAATATCCGATACCCATATTGCAAGTTAAACATAAAAGACCTCTAACTTTTCCTGTTTTATGATCATGATCAACTTGTATATCTTTTTTCTTTATTAATTTTTTACAAATAGCACACCTTTTTTCTTGTTTTTTCCATAATTGCCATACTCCTTCCATGTTAATTCCGTATTTCTTTAAGGAAACCCTATCTTTAATTTTCTCTTCATTTTTTTCTTTTATACCCCCTTTGTTTTGAGAAGTCTTTTAACGATCCATAAATCTTTTTATGCCTTGCTTTTCTTTCAGCTAAGGTTCTTGATTTTCCTTTTGGCATTATTATCACCACCTTTCTTTATAAAACGTTCTAAGCCTCGTCTCTATATTTTTCTGGTAGCTTATGACCTAATTCTCCTAACACCTTGCCGGCCCACATTTTTGCTTCTTCTAGCTTAGTAACTACAAGAGCAAGTTCTCTCCCGCCCGGATTTCGGTCAAGAAGCTTTTTTTCTGCTCTAACCTCTACGGTAATTTCGTCAATTAATTTCCTGATCCTTTTAATTGTTTCTACTTTATTTTCTCCTTCAAGTGCCATATTTATCACCACCTTTCTTTATCATTTTTATAATCCCTTCTCTCCATCCTATTTTAGGCTTCCACCCGGTGATAGAAGAAGCCAGTTTATTATCATAAACCAGCCTCTTGCTATCCCCAAGCAGGGCAGGTCCGAAATTATAATTATCGTATTCTAAAAACTTTAGAGCTTCAATTAAACTTACTTCGTTTTCTAATCCACCACCGATTTCATAAGTTTGTCCTTTGTATTTGTCAAAGTTTTCAACCTGATCTATTAATAAATCAATAAAGTCATCAATGTAAAGCATATCTCTTGATTGTTCTCCTTTAAATCCATAAATTGTAATCGGCTTTTTTTCAAGACTTGCTTTTATAAACCAAGACAGCCAAAAGGCTTTTGACGATCCTTTCTGCCCCGGGCCATAAACATTGCCCAGTCTATCTATAATAATTTCCATGCCATGAAGAAATGCAAAGTCTTTTAAGAAAAACTCACCTATTAACTTTGACGTTCCGTAATGATCGCGGTTCCCCTCTTTGTTAGGGAGAGCTTTACGGCTAGAAGTATAAATGACTTTTGTTTTTAGAATTCTAGCAAGCCGACAAATATTGAATGTTCCCATTATATTATCTTGAAAATTCTCGGTTGGACTTTCAGTTCCTTTTTTGCTTGAAGTTTGAGCAGCTAAATGAATAATTAAATCAGGTTTTCCTAAAAGATGTTTAGTTATTTTCACTAAACGATTAAAATCGGCAATATCAATTCCAGCCCTTTTATCCATTCCAAGTATGATATGCTTTTTCCCTAGCACTTTCATTAAATGACTGCCAATGAATCCCATTGATCCGGTAATTAAAATTTTCATTTTATTGCCAAGGCCATAATTGTACACCAATGACCTTTTGGATAAACAAGCCTTTTGCTTTCTTCTTCTCTAACTTCAGTCCAACCCGCGGCCCAAGGAAAAACCCAATATCTCTTGAACCTTTTAAAAAGCAGATTTTCTATGTCAGAATAGTTAAATTCCCAAACGTGTTCTTTGCTTGGAATGTGATTGCCAAAAGGCGCGGTTAAGATAAAAACCCCATCGGTTTTTAATAGCCTTGCCGCTTCCTTTATTAATTCTTCAGGACGATCTAAATGTTCAATCGTTTCAAGTGAAAGAACATAGTTAAAAGAATTACTACCTAAACTAGTATTAACTACGTTGTCTATTCCATAAATTATGTCATTTCCTTGCTCCTGTGCTTGTAGAATTGCTTCTTTTGAAAAATCAACTCCCCAAACTTCACACCGAGGTTTTAATTTTTTTATTACTTGGCAAAGCTCTCCAGTTCCACATCCCAGATCAATTACTCGCATTCCATCAACTATATGATGAGCAATATTTTCAAACTTAAACTCATCTGCTTTAATTACTCCGGGATCAATCCCTTGCTTATAAACCTCATCCCAATATCTTTTAGTATTAATATTCTCAGATTGAACTTTTGTTCCCATTAATGATTTGGCTACTTGAATCGTTTTCATGTTTTCTTCTTCTTTTTTTCCATGCTTTTACATATATATCACTATCATATTTTCTATGACATTTGATACAAAGATAATACCAATCATCAAGATTTCTTGAGTAACCAATATCCTTCTTTTTTGCTAATTCTAATTTTTTTTCCTTTTGACAAAAATCGCATTTTTTTGGCTTCGGTTTGTATCTTGCTATAAATTTATGCAGTCCTGAATAACTTACTTTATTCCCTTTCCAATTGCCGTTGTTTTTTCCTAAAACCTTTTCTTTTGCGAATTGATTACCTATTAAATGTTGAGTTGTTTTTTTTATTTTCCATCCTATTTTCAACCCCCTTAATTGATCTTTGGTTGGTTTCTTTTTCCACATCGGATTTTTCTCTCCCATCTTTGATTGGGAGAGATTTTGCCGATGTCTTTTGCTGAACATATTCCTTGTATTCTTTTGATCCATAGTGTATTCGTTTTTCTTTTATTCTTTGTTTAAAGTATAACGGATAATCTTTATATTGTCCAATAGTAGTCCTCTGGTGCATTACTCGGTGGCAAGGTAAATAGCAAGGCATAAATCCCTGTTTGCTAAAAGCAACTGAAGCTTCTCGGTCCTGATTTCCGTGCAAGAACCTATCCTGCCATCTAAACTTCTCATAAGCCTTTGACCAAACTGCCGCGCAAAGCCCGCTTACATGATAGCTAACCTCTACGAAATAGGGGCCAATGAAAGAGTATCCTACTCGTGGTGCGCCTCCGGGATTATGAACAAGACCTTCGGGATAAGGAGTCATATAGAGCATATGATTTCTTTTCCAAAGATCAACAATCGTTTCTAACCAATCAAAAGTCATAAACTCGCAGTCATTGTCTACTTTAATCACGATCTGATAATCTCTTTTCATGATTTCGTCAACTAAAGCATTTGAAGCTTTAGTGAGTCCATCGTTTTTTGACGAATAATAAACATACTTTGATTTTCCTTGAAGCCATTTAGAAGTCCCATCTTTACTACCATTATCATAAACAAACCAATCAAAAGGATATTTAGTTGATTTCTTAAGACTATCAAACATCCTTTTTGTATAATCCAGCCGATCCATAGTAATAGTAAAGATTGCCACTCTTGGTTTCTTCTCGTCCTTCCGGTTATTTCCAAGATAGGGGAGATAAATATAACATCCGCTTGGATTGAAAGTCGGTTCAAACATTGACATTCCCGTTTCCTCATCTATCCAACTTTTAGTTTTTATTCTGTTTGATTTTTGGTTTGGATTAAGATAATAATTTGTAGCTACCATTGGCAACCTCTGCATTTTAGCACCGGCCTTCATCATTCTTACCCACATATTCCAATCAACAAACTTCGGTAAAGTTTCATCAAACCCTCCAATCCTAAAAGCAATTTCCCGGCGGTGTAAAACAGAAGAAACATCAATATAGCAACGGTTTAGAAGAAATTGAGAGTTGTGTTTCAAAGCAATCCCCATTTGACCTTCCCACTCCGGTCTTGCAGAATCTAAAATCCAGAAATCACAATAAATTAAATCTAAATCTGGGTTTTTATCTAACTTGGGAACTAATTTCTCTAAATGGTAGGGGTACCATTCGTTGTCATCGTCAAGATAAGCAATGTATTTTCCTTTTGAAAACAAAAGCCCATTATTCTTGCCTCTAGTATCTGATCCAAAGTTTTCGTCGTGTCTTATGACCTTTACACGTTTATCTCCTTTTTGGGCTGCTCTAACGATCTCTGGGGTGCTATCTGTAGAGGCGTCGTCAATGATAATCAATTCTAGATCAGTAAAGGTTTGAGTTAAGACAGATTTAATAGCCCGAGGCAGAAATTCTTTGGCTCGGTTGTATGTTGTGAGAATGACGCTTACTCGTGGCTTTGCCATTTCTTTTTAATAAATAATTCTGCCAATTTTTTCATTTCATCAAAACTAAATACATCAGATTTAACTCTATTACAAGCCAAACAAGCCAAAACTAAATTATCTTTTTTATAAAGTAGACTACTATCTTTTCTATCAATGCTTAGTCTTTTTTGATTTTTATACCAACCCAATCTCTTTTCTGGAACTCCACAATATACACATTCCTTTTTAAGTGAGCCTTTTTCCTTTTTCATCAAAAAATGCCATTCCAGGAAAAGCAAGCTTTGCCTTTTCTCCAAGAGGCTCTAAAATATAATTAGCTCCTTCACTTGTTAGTTGGTGCCGTCTCATCATCATTCCAACAAAGCGAATGATTGCTTCTTTGTATTTTCTATCTAATCTTGTATAAGGAGAAATTGTTTTTTTCTTTTTGTCATTGTCGCCCATCTTCACCCCCTTTCTACGCCCCAAGCGAGCATTGAAATTTGTCTATGATTTTTAATCCAGCGGTAATTTCTAAGAATACGAACTACCGTCATTCTTCCTCGTTTCTTTATTATCCCCGGAACAAGTCTCATTTTGTTTTTAGGGTCTACAACTGCCATTCTGTAGCCTCTTAAGTTAAATTCTCCTTTTGATATTCTGATAATATAACCGGTCTTACCTGAAAGACCAACAAATACTCCGCCAGCATCTCCCCAACCCTTTTGTCTGATTCTTAACTTCGGATTTACTTTTTTAAGCAATCGTTGAAACTTCCCAAGCGTCATCTAATTCCTTCTTTAGTGATAATTATTGGTACCTTTTCCTCTTTTATTTCTTGATTTAAAAGGGCTTTTTTTGTTAACCTTCTTTCTTCATTCTCAAAGCTTACTTCTTTTGGAAAAGGAAAAACGTCTTTTTCATAAGCCATTATGTCATCTGCAGCAACTACATAAATTCTGTCCTTCATTGCTCCACCAAGAGATTGCTCTTTACGTAAAACACTTCCTATATTCATTACTGCCGCTGCTGAATATTCGGAGTAATAAACGATTTGCCCTTTTTTGAATTTTGTATCGCCGGGATGAAATATCTCGCCACAATGAAGATTTTCGCCAGCCTTTAGTTGACCGGGCATTAAAATAGGAGTTAACGATCTTGCAGATTGAAGAAGTTTAATTAAAACTCTTTCGGTGTTGGGAATGATTTTTAAAGTTATCTTTTTCTTTTTCTTTTCCATTCTAAAATCCAGTTTAAAACTTTCTAAAAACTTTGTCAAGTCCCTGGTCTCTACCCGGTTAATTCTGGGCTATCCCCCGGGTAGAGAGTGAACCGCCTAAGCAGTTGCGCCGCTTTCTAAACGAATAGCAAAGCTATCGTTTAGAACCTTAACGGCGTAAGATGCTTTCCATCCAATATCTGAATACAACCTCAAAGCTGATCGTGGAGAAGGACTATCAACGTAAGTTTCCAAGTTTTGAAGATTGGACTTTCCGAAGAACTCCTTGCCCATGATGAAAGTGACATAAACCTCGTCATTAGAAGAACCAGAGTTTGTCAATTTACTCGCGTTACTATATCTAATCCATCTAGTTCCGTAAAGCTCGCCAGCGTCTGCGTTATAAATATTGGGAATTCCCTTTTCGGTATATTTATGAGCATCTACCCAATTTGAATCACCTTCTAAATCAAAAATAACATCGTCATGAGCCGCCGCTACATATCTTTGCAAGCTGTGAGGCCGTGCAAATAACCGACCAAGGTTTCTTTTTGCTTTTCTGATGTCAGCCACCTGAACGATGTCAGTGGATGTTAAAGAATTTCTCGCCGCAACACCAGAAGCATAAAGAACAGTTCCCCCAGACAAAATGTCGTCCCTGATTGTCGTATCAATGGTTAAAGTCGCTTCGTAAGCCAGTGTGTCAATAACCTCTTTTATAAGAGAATCAACAGCGGTAAGTTGCAAAATATCAGTAACCTGTTCGTAATTACCATACTGACTTAAATCAGCAGAAACCAAAGTCGCAGACAATCCTGTTGGAGTTGGATCAGTTCCCTCAGTCAATGCAGTAGTTTTAGCGGTAGGAGTAGTCGTCCGATTCCAAATCACTTTGTTACCTGCATTTTTGGGAATACGACCAGTTTTTCCCAACTGCGCCAAAACGAAATTCGCCTCAGCCCTTAAAAGAAATCGCTTCTCATAATAATCCTTAACCGGGCCTGAAAGTGTACCCGTAGTCGTTAAAGCCATGTTTTACTTTTCCTCCTTTCCGCTCATCATCCCGCGTGAGGAAGGAGTCTCTCGGCTTTCTCAAGCTCGTCAATTGTTTCCGCAGATTCAATGACTTGCCCTACGCCTCTCTGTTTTATCGGAGTCCCAGTAGAAGTAACGGCTTGCTTAGCTGCCTGTTTTGCAACTTTGGCAGTAACTTTGCCCTTCTCCCTCTCCGCTCCTTTTTTCCTCAAACCCATTAGTTCATTTACAAACGAAGCGAGACGCAAATTGGGATTAGACCGATATAAACCGGTAAACCAATTAGCAATTGAGGTAGCGAGGGCCTGGTCGTAATTCTCTTCATTGTCAGCGTTCAACTCGGAGTAGTCTCTCTCAACAGATTTTACGTCTTCCTTAAGATTCGTCAACCTACTTTCGTTCACTTTATAGCTAGAAAGCTCTTTCCGAACTATCTGTTGAGCTGTCTTTCCGACTTCTTCTTGAAATTCTCCTTCGGTTACTTCGCGGGGCTCTCCTGATGGGGCATCCCAAGGAAACGTCCCAGGAACCGCTTGCTCGCCAACACGAGACCGACTAGGCAGAACTGCCGGGACTGGCTCGGTTTTAACCTTGCCAAAACCTGCTTGCTTACGCAAATAGGCAACTTCCTTTTTCAGTTCTTTTGCCTCTACCGCCTTCTCGCTCAGTTTACGAAATCGCTTCTGAGCTTTTGGTTTTAGATGAGCAACGTCCTCATCTGAAAATTTCTCCTCGCCTTCCTCCAGGGGTTTTGGCTCGGGCTTCTTCTCAGACTTGGGAGTTTTAAGTTCCTCGGGGGCTGATTCCGGGGCAGGAGTTATCTCCTCTCCTTTCGCCTCTTTGGAAGGTTTCTCCACGCTTTTGGTAATTTCTTCCTCAAGCTTAGATAATTCCTCCTCGTCCTTGGGCGTTAATTCAGCCGATGTTATCTTTTCTTTTTTGAGTTCTGGCATTTTTTCACCTCCCTTCTACAACCCACTTTTTAATAGTCAGGGTGCTACTTTGAAGGGCATGATCAAATTCCGCCCTCAATATATTTCTAACACTATTTTTCTTTTTTGTCAATTCTTATATCTAATTCCTTTTGTATAGTATGTCTATGAATAAATCAAGAGATGATTATTTTTTCTTTTTTACAAGACGTCCATCCTTAACATCCCATTTATTTGGGTCTAAAGGGATACTATGCTCAAAAGGACAACCTCGGCAGATAAAATAAGGGCCTTTCTTTACAATAGGAAAATGCTTTGTCATATTAGGCTTTGAAAGCTTTTCTGTGTCAATTAAAGTAGTGACTGCTTCTTTTGCCCAGAACTCTTTATCCAAGGACGATGGAAGATTTTTAGGAATTTCTCTTTTACTCTTTTGCTGATTTCTGTCCATACTCTGCTTCCCTTTTAATAGTAACTGCTTTCATCGCTTTGATCTTTGTATCGTGCTCTGATTGAAGTTCCAATTTATGTTTTTCTCCCAAACCAATAACTTTATATACTCCATACTTATCAGTTTCTGAAACTTTTCTAACAACCCAAGACATTTTTTCCTTTCTAAGTTAACTCTGTCCGAACTTTCGCTCTTAACTGTTCCCAGTCAGAGATTGAGTTCTTTTTAACTTCATCAAAAATCTTTTTAATTCTTTGAAAAACACTAGGTGCTTTGACTGATCTTGATCTTGATCTTTTAGATCTTTTAAAAACTCTCATTTTTACCTCCTTTCTTCACGCTTCCTTAACCGCTCTGCCTTAGCTTTTTCCTTCTCCATCTCAGCTTTTTTCATTAATTCAACTACCTTTTGTCTAGTTTCTACAAATTTAATAATATCTCCACCAAAATTGCTGATCTGATCCATTAAAACATATCTAAACCCCAAGAGCTCCAAATTAAACCCGCTTTCCATTGCCGCTTTAGTTGTATTGTCTTTTAGTTTTTTAAGCGAATTCTCAATATACTTTTTAATCAACCGCCAAAACTCTGAATCAGCTCCTTCGGCCAAAACATTATCATCAGCTTCCTTTGGTTTCATGCGTGCTTCTTTAGCTTCCTTGATCGCCTCAGCAATAAAAGACGGCGAAGAACGTTGTGAAGTAGGAGCAACTGCTTGTTTAGCTTCTTGTTCTGTAATTACTTTTTCTTTATCTTTCATATTATATTGCCGGTGTGGTAGGAATTCCTTTTATTCCCCCAAAAATCTTGTGTGCTGCCGCTGCAATCGCTTGATCTTTAAATTCAGGTACTTTAACTGGAGCTGGAGTTTCTGATATTGTTGGAACAACCTTGCCTTCAACCTTACCTTCTTTGCCTTCTTCTCCTAGCTTTTGTTCCGGTTCAATCAAGATTCTATCCCAATCTCTAACTGGAGAGGCAAGCAAAGTCCTTTTAACTAATTCTGCAAAATCAATGTCTTTTCCCTTTTCCCTAATTTCTGCTAATAGTCCGGGGTTCTTTAAAAGAAGAGCCATAAATCCTCCAAGGAATTGCGCCTCGTCTTGCACATTTCTTTTCATTGTTGAACCGGGTTCAATTTCAAAGTCAAACTTTACTGGCTCTCCATTCTCCTGAAAGTATTTCTTATTAATTTTGACATTTCCTCTTTTGCCGGACTTAAAAACTTCTAATATATTCTCTTTAGGATATATATTTTTAAGCTCTTTAATTTCTGCTTCATGAACTCTTACTATTTGATCAACTTCCAATTCATTGGCAGCCAAAGCAATCCAACGAGTATATATTTGACCAACCGTATCTTCCATCATGAACCGATCCCAATTATCTCTCGCAGATTCTCTAAAGCTCATATATTTAATCGCTTCTGGAGATTTACCCATACCCGCTTCAACTCCTTCCGTCTTTGTTACTTGAGCAGTTCCCATCAAATTATGAATGGCCGTTTGCATAAATCCATAAGTAGATTGAAAAGTCTGCATTCCCTGCGGATTAAGATTCATTGGCTGAACATCTTTATTGGGATTATTCATAAACCATTTCTCACCCGCCCCCCATTTAATTGAACTTGGCGTTACATTGTCAGGATTAATGTGAAGTGGAGGAAAGATAGAATATTTCACACCGTCTAGATAAAGATTAATCAATGAATTAACTGCAAATTGAAGTGTTTGCCCTCTTTCAAATTCTCCTAATCCAATGATTGAATCCAAAAGAGGAAAAGCGTGTTTAACTGTGATTGGAAGCATTCCTTCAGGATAAGGATTTTCTACAATCCTTAAAATCCAAGGCCGTGATTTTTTATTATCAATTTGCTGTGGTGTCCAAGTAATCCATTTGTCAGTCCGGTATTCTGTATAAATGTCCACTGAAGGAAAAACCGTGTCACCAAAAAGAGAAGGATATAATTCTCTTTCAACATATGATCTTGCTTCTTTAACACTAGCCTTACTATTATCTCCTTCTGATTTCCTTGCCTTCATCTCCGACATCATGTTGTCTACATTTTGCCAAATATCCGGGTTTGCCTTTTGCTGTTCTAAAAGCCAAGATGCAGAAACAGATGCTTTGACTCCAAACCAATCACTTTCGTCTACATTTTTCTTCCCGGGTTGTGGTCTAACATTCCTCATTTCTAAATTAAGATATTCCGGCCCGATATAGCCATTTCTGGGATTAACTCTCCAAGGAACTAATCCAAAGAAAGAACCATAAACAGAAGAATAGAAATTTGTCAATCGGAGCTTCATTAAATGAGAATAATGTTCGTTTGCATTTTTTCTGTAGTATTTCAAGAGAAGATTCATCAACGCATTCTTCCCCAAATCATCTCTAGAAACAGCGTAGGCTCTCCCAGAGGCGGGCCGTGCCATCACTCTAGCGGCACGGTCCATACAAAGCGTAGATAAAACAGGATCAAAAACTTGAGATTTTGCTCGGGTGCTTAATTGATCCTCTAGCCGACAAATAAGCATGGATTCTTTTTCATCCCAAGTATCTCTTTTAGTAGAAAGCCATTTATGGGAATCAGATTCATGAGTTTGACATTCTTCTAAAAGGGCGGCTTGACCTTTTTCCCCTTCTTTGATTGGTTTATGTTTGGAGGGTTTCTTTTTTGCCATGTCTTTTTTTAGTTTAAAACCTTACAGAGCGTTTGTCAAGCTTTGGGGAATTTATATCTTTTAGTAGCGGCGATGTCGGTTACTTTTCCATGATAAATCCTTATTTCAATAATTCCGTTTTCTATTTGACCGATTAGTTTGTCAATAGAGAATAAATAGGGTTTTTCTTTTTTCAAGTAAAGCCCGACTTGTTTAATTGCTTCTTGGATTTGTTGATCTTTTTTCATTTAATAAAGTCCTCTCTTGTCAAACAGCCTTTCCTTTGGAAACGCCGCCTTGATTTCTTCAAAACTTTTCTTTCTTATGATTGACCTATCCCTTACATTTATACAATAATATTCTAAAGCCCTCATCGCATGACTCCATTCATCATGGATTGGTATTTCGTTTCTAACATGAAGTCCTTTCCTTTCTGTCGGATAACGATAATTCAACAAACAATCTCTGAAATGTTCAAGCTTATTAGAAACATAAAGACGAGAAATAAAACCATGAGTAATTCTAATTTGTTCTGGGATTTTTACTCCGTCTTTAGTTTTTACATGAATTCCCTTTTTTGCTAATTCGTCAATAACGCTTGTGCCGGTCGTCAATGTTCTTGCTTTCCCGGCTGGATCGCCGGTATAAAGTTCTGCTTTTTTGTAAGGCTTTGAATTGATCACTGAGATAAAATGTTCAATGCTTGCATCAGAAGCTTCGTAATAATCAATTACTCTCAACTCTCTTAATCCAAGTGGTTGAAGCCAAATAACGGCCGTTGGTTCATTAACTCCCCAATCAAAAGTAATATGAACCGGTAAAATAGGATCATATTCAAGTTCAATAAACCTCGTTTCCATTTGCCATTCTTTGTAGACCATGCCGACAAATTTGACGAACTCGGCTAGAATTTCTTGCCGGTAATATTCTTCACCATACTCTTTATATTCTGCTACTAATGCATCAAGTTCTTCTTTAGGCAAAGAGGGATTATCGTAAGTAGTATAATGAAAATATTTCCAAGTTGGATCATTCTTTAAAGCATAAAGATTTTTAAATCCTTTTGGAGTTCCCACCACCATTGCCGGTGCTTGATGAGGAATTAAATTAGGCCGAATAATTAAAGGCCAAATATCTTCTCTCCAGTCGTCATACTCATCACAACCAATTGCACCCCAATTACTCATTCCCCTTAAAGCTTCTTTGTTCTCAACACCAAACAATTGAATTTTACCCCGCCCCGGTACTTCAACTGAAAGCTCTGTTTCATTTGTTTTATAAGGAACGTTGTGTTTTTTAAGTTCTATCAAAATTCTGTTGATATGATCATCCCAGACAATATTCTTTGCTTGAACTTTAGAAGGAGCGATATAGGGATAAAGAAGCTTTGTTTCTAATGCTCCTTTAAAAAGCCAGCTAATCACTGTTGCTGTTTTCCAAAACTTCCGCCCGGCGACAATCACTTTAAAACGAGAAGGATCATCAAGGATTTTATCTTGATTTCCGTGTGATTGTTTTGGCGCAAATAAGTTTATTTCCATTCTTTTCCTTTCCCTCGGGTAATCGTGAATTTAAACTGTTGAGCGATAAGAGGAAATCCTCCAGATTTAAGTCCTTCTACTAATTCATACCATAACCTAACTCTATTTGTATCTCCTTCTGTTACTGCTTTTCTATAAAGAGCCATTAGAACGTTGCTCGTGAGCTTCTTGGCCCAGAAATTTCTACTCTTTACTAATAAATTGTTTTCTTCTATTTTTTTGTTCCAAATAGTAAGAGTGTATTTATTAATCCTGAACTTCTTAGTAAACTCCGTCTGGTTCTTAATTTCTAAAAGAGAAATCGCCAGCTCTTCATCAATTCCCAACCCCTTCAACACCGGCCTTTGCTGTCCTCTCAATATCGTGGGTAATGATTTCCATAGAATATAACTCTGGAAATCCTGTCCCCGATAGACTAGCTTCCTTTTCTTTTTACGCCTTTTTACAATTTTCTTGCTTTTTGATTTGTGAACTTTTCCCATAAAAAACTTATGGTTATTTCTATCAAACTATATTATATATTCATTATATTTTGACAATCCTTTTATTGATATTCTAATATGATTTGTTGGACACTTTTTTGTTGGTATTAAAAATGTTTTCTTAGGTATTCCATTTGTCATTCCAATTAACAAAAAATAGTCGCAATATTTATAATCTTGACCTTTTCTTTTTCCATCTTTTACTTTTCTTAAACTAAAGTCCCAAATGGGCATCTTTTTGGTTTTTGAAGTTAAAACTGGATTGGAAAATTTAACATCATATTTTACATCCTTATATTCTAAATCATAAGAACCTGTTGGATTTTTGATAGTTAAATGTTTAATTTTGACAGGAGAAATATTTAGATATTCTGCGAGTTTGAAACGACCATATTTTTCATAAAACAATCTAAAATCTGTTCCGTTCATGTCCCTACTATATAACAACTATTTCATTATGTCAACTACCCCTTGTCCCCTACTCTCCCCCACCGAGAGCTTTGTTGCTTTTCGTGCCTATTGCTTCGGTTTTTCCCAAAAGCCGAGTGGAGTGGGGGATTCTGTTTCTTTTTCATCTCTTTTATACCAACACTCTAAATGATAATGCTTAAATTCTCCGGTCTCCTTATCTACATAAGTTGCCGTACTATGTTTAGTTAATAATATTCTCTTTTTACAATAACGGCAAATTTCCATGTTTTCTTACTTGGTTTTTTCATTGATTCTATTCTCTCTTTGCCAGTCTTTTAACATTAAATAACTCCAATACCAATCCTTATTTTCGTTTTTTCGTTGCTTTATTTCCTTAAAAGATTTAGCTTTTATGGCTATATGATAAGCCTCTATTAAATATCGTTTTCTCTCATTTTGTAAACGAAAAGAAATATCGCCACCACTTACTGAATGTAAACACAGGCTTCCTTTATAAAATCCCTGCTTAGTTAAATCGCCTCCACATTTAGGACAAAAATGAAAACCTACGTCCTGATAATTGAGATAGCTAGTTGGCTCAAATATCCACTTCATTTTCTTTTTAAGCCAATTATTAAACTCTTTATTCTTTTTCATTGATTTTCCTTTTAATTTCTTTTATTTCCAACAAGTCCCGCTCTCCATCCCACCACTTATTACAATCGTCAACCAAACCCAAAGCCCATTTTTTGATATCATGTTCCAATTCAGCCCTGTTAGGCTCATCAAGACCATATTTTCCTTGACATTTACAATAGCTGTCAATAAAGTCTAAAATGTTTTTAAGTTTCATATCTCCTTTCTATTTTTGCTCCTTTAAACAATCACAACACCGCCAACAATATTTCTTCCAGTCATAAAAGACAAAATTACATTTACACTTTTTCATATTTCCTTTCTATTTTTGCTTAATATATTAGTTAGTTATTTTTCTTTCTTGAAAGAATATCATAAATTCTTTCGTTTTATTTCTCCACATTTCTCGCAATAGATAGACGCAATAACTTCATCATAGGTCGAAGTATTAAAATATCCTACTCCTCCTCGTTGTCGTTCTTGTCTATAATGGGTTTTAGTACTTTGACCTAAAGGTTTCCAACTATGCTTGCATTTCATTCTCCCTTTCTGCCTTGTTAGGCTTGGTTATTTTTTAACCAAACTTCAGTAATTTTACCTTGTTTTGCTTGCTTTATAAGATGAATAATTGGAAAAAGCTGAATTGATAATGCTCTACCTGCTCCTCCGTGGATACTGCTAGTTAAGTCTTTAATCACCCATTCAGCTCCAGCAATAAAGTCGTTAAGTTCTTTATCGTTCATAATTTCCTTTCTAAATCTTCTTTACACTGTCTATAACCTGTTTGCCATCCTTCCTCTCTTTCTCTTTTTAGTTCTTGGGAGCAATATCTTTTATACCAAGATAAAACTTCCCTAAAAAGCTCATCATCGTCTTTAATATTGCTAAACAACTTAAATAATTCTTCGTCTTTCTTTTCCCTATCTTCTAAATACTTAGCTAATGTGTTACAAAGTATCGGTATACCACAATCCTTTTCACATGGCCCAGTATGTTTAAAGCTCATAGTTTCCTTTCTATTCTTAAACTTCTATAAATTGCCCTGTGCTTTTTTTAAGTTAAGAGGTAAATCGTTTAGTTTTTTTCTCGGTAAAATGAACATACCTTTTGAAAAAATCAAGAGCTTGCCATTCATATTCTTTACTTGGCTCACAACCACTACTAGCATTAACAAACTCATAAAACCATTCCTTGAAAAACTGAAATAACCACTTGTGAGATTTAGAAAGTTCAGTTATCATTTTTTCTCTTTCCATAATTCCTCCTTTCTATTCTTTATCAGTTATTGAATGGCTCTTGAATTTTAGGCCTGTATCCCTTATAATAAAGT
>CAYLKT010000004.1:0-2954 GCA_964384305.1 uncultured Thermoplasmatales archaeon
TCTTCTTCTCCATCGTACCAGCAGTCATAATCTGTTACAGAAGATACTGCACATAGACACATTTCTGCTTCTCTTGCTAGTTTTGCTTCTGGTGCAAGTGTCATTCCAATCACATCCATGTTCCATGAACGATAGAGGTTTGACTCAGCACGGGTTGAAAACTGCGGCCCTTCTATACAGATATATGTTCCACGGTGTGTGTTAACGCCTTCTTTCTTTACCACATCGTATGCCAAATCAGAAAGTTTTTTACAGAATGGATCTGCAAATCCCACGTGTGCTACTATGCCTTCCTCAAAAAAAGTGTTTTTTCTTTTGAAAGTTCTATCTACCAACTGACTTGCAATTACAAAATCTTGCGGCTTAATTTCTTTTTTTAAACTGCCAACTGCGGCTGTTGATATTAGATACTCAACTCCACATTCTTTTAACGCAAAAATGTTAGCACGATAATTTACCATATGTGGCGGGATTGTATGATCTTTACCATGACGGGATAAAAAAGCAATATCTACACCGCATATTTTACCAAGGGTTATTTTATCTGATGGCGTTCCAAAAGGAGTATTAACATTTATTTCTTCTACATCGTCAATAATCCCCATCTTGTAAAGACCGCTTCCTCCAATAATACCAATTTTAACGGACATCACATTGAACGAATAGAAATAACTAAAAAAACCTTTTGATTATACTTCTTGAGGTGAAGGCTTTGACTGAGTCAATAAGAGCGAAAATAAGAGTAATCCCCAACTGGCCAAAAGAAGGGATCGTCTTTAGAGATATTACTACTTTAATAAAAGACCCAGAAGGATTAAAACGAACGATAGACCATTTATATGAAAGATATAAAGATAAGGAAATTGACAAAGTTATAGGAATTGAGTCGCGCGGTTTTATTTTTGGTGCACCCCTTGCATATCTACTTGGCTGTGGTTTCATCCCTGTTAGAAAACAAGGAAAGCTACCTGCCGAAGTTGAATCTGAGGAATACACGCTTGAATATGGAACAGGCAAAATAGAAATTCACAAAGATTCAATAGAAAAGGGAGATAAAATCTTAATAGTTGACGACTTAATTGCGACTGGTGGAACAATTGTAGCAGCAAAAAACCTTGTGAAAAGACTTGGTGGAGAAATTGTCGAATGTGCTTTTATCGTGGAACTGACTGATTTGAAAGGCAGGGAAAAACTCAAAGGAGAAAACATCTATTCAATTGTAGAATTCGAAGGAGAGTAAATCATTGCTTTATGATGTAGCGATAATTGGTGCAGGTCCTGCTGGTCTTTTCGCAGCATACAAACTAACGAGTAATAAATCCCTAAACATTATTGTAATTGATAAAGGAAAAGATATTAACGACCGGACATGCCCATCACTAACAGGTATGATAAGATGCTTAAAATGTAAACCATGTAACATTCTCTGTGGTCTTGGTGGTGCCGGCGGCCTTTCTGATGGAAAACTTAACCTCAAATCTGACATTGGTGGAAACCTTGAAGATTTTGTTTCAAAAGAAGAAGCAAACAACCTGGTGTCAAAAATAGATAATATTTTTTTAGAACACGGTGCTTCCAAGAAACTTTATGGTAAAAACTCCATAGAATTGGAAAAAATAGCTGCAATGCATGGCATCGAATTTATTCCTATCCCTCAACGTCATATAGGTTCAGATATGCTACCCTCTGTTGTAACTTCAATAAAAAATTATCTAAAGGACAGAGGAGTTAGCTTTTTATTAAACACAGGGGTAAAACAGATTACCTCAAACAATAGTTTCAAACTAGTTTTAGAAAACGACCAACAAATAGAAACACGGTTTGTTCTTGCTGCAACAGGTCGAGCAGGGGCAGATTGGTTAATACCAGAGACTAAAAGACTGGGTATAGATACGCGTTTTGCACCGATAGACATAGGAGTGCGTGTCGAAGTTCCATCTGTCGTCATGGAAAACATCATAGAATATGCATGGGATCCCAAGTTCCATATTCAGACAAAAACCTACGACGATTTTGTTAGAACTTTCTGTACCTGCCCCAATGGTTTTGTAGTAATGGAAGACTATGGAGAATACATTAGTGTAAATGGCCACTCTAGTAATAGCACTAAATCCGATAACACAAACTTTGCATTTCTGACAAATATTGCTTTAACTGAACCTGTGGAGGACACAACAGCATATGGTGTATCAATTGCAAAACTAGCAACCACAATTGGTGGAAAAATGCCAATAATACAAAGACTTGAGGATCTGAGAAATGGAAGACGGTCAACAGAAAATAGAATACAAAAATCGTATGTCAAACCCACCCTTAAGAATGCAACGCCAGGAGATATTTCTATGGCACTGCCACATCGAGTTGTAACAAATGTATTAGAAGGGCTTGAACAGTTAGATAAGGTAATACCTGGCATCGACTCTGATTCAACTCTGCTATATGCACCAGAGATAAAATTCTATTCAATGAGATTTCTAGTGAACCAGGATCTTGAAACAAATATGCCTAATTTTTTTGTTGCAGGTGATGGCGCAGGTCTTTCACGTGGCATAGTTGCATCTGCTGCTACAGGGATTATTGCAGCTAGAGGAATAATGAAAAAAGTTGATGATTACTAACTTGTGAAAATGCTACAACCATGTAAAATTATTCGCAGATAAAAATGTTGAATATATCAAAAACTCTCATGGTAGTAAGATTTTCTAAATCGTTTTATACACTCTCATCTCGTAATGATATATGGGAGAAATGAAAGAATCCATGGATCAAGTAACGGGTATGGCCAATCTATCAAAAGAGTGGCAAACGAATATACTGCATAAAACCATTAGTAAGGATATTTCTTACCGAGTGCTTCTGTTGAAGTTAGAGCAGCAATTGCCCCTTCAGCACATGCAGTAATTATTTGCTGAAGGCCTCCTGTAACATCACCTGCAGCGTAAACAGATTCGACA
>CAYLKT010000004.1:3054-15522 GCA_964384305.1 uncultured Thermoplasmatales archaeon
TAATTCCACCATATCAACAAGATTTTATTACCTTTTCCTTCAAAAGTTCGTATGCTTCTTCAGGCGTCTCTGAACCAGTTATAATATCTTCCAAAGGACACGATCGTTTGTCATCTTCACTTTGAATAAACGGCACCATTTCATCTATCTGACATGGAATTCCACCCATAATGAGAAGAGCGATTCCCGCCTTTGTTGCTTTTGGCGAATGTACGCCATCTGGTTTTGCATATCTAAAAAGATAAGCTGCTGCTTTTCCAATCATATTGCAACCAACAATAGCACCTTGCATCTCATCATTGAGCTTCTCTATTGCAGAGATAATTGATTTTATTTGATCATCCTTGCCCGTAAAAATAACATTTCCTTTTTTTACAATTACAATGGAATATAGAGATCGTGAAAGTACATCCCTTGCAATATTCATATCCCTTATTGTTGCTTCTTTTAAAAGAATTTTAATCGCCTCTGATATAACACTCATCAAAATATGGTTTTATTTCATTTAAAGTTTCTTTCAAATATTTGCTTGGATATAGCTGCTTTTCCAATAGTTTTGATGAAATTACCTCTGTGTCATTTTTGAACTGTTGAAGATAAAAACGTTTGGATCCTTTCAGCCATTTTGCAATGTCAACAACATCCTCCTTTTTAAGAAGATCTGGAACGAACGTTGTTTTGAATTCGTAATCAGGCGCGGAACTCCGTATGACTTCAATAGATTCTGATATTTTCTTAACATCTGTTTTAACACCACTAAGTTTGATATATTTATTCTTTGGTGCTTTAACATCCATAGAAATGTAGTCAACTAGTTTTTCATCGATAAGTTCTTTGAGTTTGTCTGGAAAAGTGCCATTTGTATCAATTTTTATTTTATAACCTAATTTTTTTACTTTTTTACAAAAACTTTTCAAATCTTTTTGTAAAAATGGTTCACCACCAGAAATTACTAGTCCATCAAGCATTTTTTTACGTTTATCAAGAAAAGATATTACCTCATCTTCTGATATCTCTGTAATATTACCGTTAACTAAATCTTTATTATAACAAAAAGGACAGTTGAAGTTGCATCCAACTGTCCAAATAATAGCACTTACTTCTTCAGGGTAATCCAGCAAACTTGTTTTTTGTAATCCCCCGATTTTCATAATCTACCCATTACTTTTTTTCTTTCATATCAAACAATTTTCGATCCCTAAACTCTTGTTGTTTACCAAGGTTCCATTGTTTAACTGGCCTCATATAACCAACAACACGAGAATAGACTTCGCATTCGGTTCTTTTCTCCTCAATATCTTTTTCCATTTTAACTACCTCCTAGCACTACCAACAATTTTTTTATTATAACCTATTTCTTCATCACATTTTGGACAATACTTGTGTTCTCCAGCAATATAACCATGTTTTGGACAGATACTAAACGTTGGTGTTATTGTATAATAAGGCAAGGTATAGTTTTCAGCAATTTTTCTAATTAGTTTTTTAGTTGCTGTCGGACTTGGTTCGTTTTCACCCATAAATATATGCAGTACTGTTCCACCAGTATATTTTGATTGCAAATTATCTTGCAAATCAAGAGCTTCAAAAACATCAGTAGTAAAACCAACAGGAAGTTGAGTTGAATTTGTATAATATGGCTCAACCTTTCCACCGTTTCCATAGAATTCTTGGTTGTAAGTCCTAATATCCGGATACTTTGCTTTATCTACTCTTGCAAGACGATAGCTTGCACCTTCAGCAGGCGTTGCCTCAAGATTATATATATCTCCTGTTTCTTCTTGAAAATCTGCTATCTTATCACGCATATGATCCATAACTTTTTCTGCAAACTTTTTACCTTCTGGATCACCGATACTCTTATTCATAAAATTAAGCAGAGCGTCATTCATTCCAATCAAACCAATTGTGGAAAAATGATTCTTCCAATATTCACCAAAGGTTTTCTTAACATCAGAAAGATAGAATTTTGAGTAAGGATGTAGACCGCTAAAAGTAAGGTTTTCAATTACTTCTCTTTTAATTATTAAGCTTTCTTTTGCTAGATCCATTAGACGATCTAGTCGTTCGAAAAAGTCTTTATCATCTTTTGCCAGATATCCAATTTGTGGCATATTTATTGTCACAACCCCGATACTGCCTGTCTTTGGGTTTGCACCAAATAGCCCCCCGCCTCTTTTTCGAAGTTCTCTGTTGTCAAGCCTTAAACGACAGTTATGCGTTAATATTCCTGTAGTTCCAACTGTAAAAACAGGTTCACCGCCTTTAACTTCAAAACAATATGCACTACTGTTTTGAATTGGTTTTATTTCTTTTATCTTTACCCATAACTTACTATTTTTCTTAAACCATATATCGCCATAGTTTTGCCTATTTAATTGATAGATTAAAACTGCATAATTTGGTTCTGTGCCAAGTCTTCCTTCTCGATCATCTTTATAGATACTAGTTGTTGTACCCATTGTAGATGCAAGCATGTTAAGCGTTTCGATCATTTTAGGTGAAGAAGTATAAATCCTGTTCCTGTTACCGCCATCAGTATCATAATGGCCTTTGATTACGCCACTTCTGAATTCTTTACTGGCAGTAAATACTCTAGATTTATAGTGTTTATTTCTTTGTTTATCTTCTACATAATCTTTACATAGCCCAACCGCGGCCTTTGAGTGTATTTTCAATGTTACCAATTTTGTATCTTCATAATTTGTTATTGTACTATGCGCACCAAAATAGTCAATAGCAATTTTTTTGAGTTTTTCAATAACTTCTTTTTTATGATTATCTTCCAAAGAGAATATGACTGAATTATCTCTATCAAAAGAACCATCACCTGCAAAAGCTCCAACAAAATAACCTAAGTCTTCTGAACCACCCTCTCCTTCAAATTCATTGAGTGAATAGGGTAAATACATACCTAGTTCCAATTCTTTTGTTTTTAACACACTCTCATTTTCATCATTTGAGTTTTTTAAAATAAAATTTTGATGATATTGAGACATTTTAATTTCATGACCATTTTCAAGGACGACCTTAAGCATTTTTTGATCATTCCATTTATTGAACTTACCTTTTATGAATTTACCATCACTATAAATCTCATATTCTTCTTGCTTACTGCTTCCTTCATAAATATTTCTAATAGATGAATATTCAACACCTCTACCCCTTGATGATTTTATTAATACCTTTTCATCACCGGCTAGTGGGCACATACTCCTTGCATCATCTGGGCTCATATCACTATTAATAAAATTAGAAAAATATGGAACTCCGTATTTTGCAGTCATTTCCCATATAGGATCCAGTCCATCATTGTTCCAGTTGAAATCCTTGGTAATATTATATGTTGGGATCGGAAATGTAAATGGTCTTCCTTTTGCATCTCCTTCACACATAATTTCAGCAAACGCTTGATTTAGCATGTCCATTTCATCGGTAAAATCATTGTAGTTATCATCTTTTAATTCCCCGCCAATGATAGCAGGCTCATCCTTCATATAACTTGGAACAGTGAGATCTAGAGTGATGTTGGTAAACGGTGAATTATGATAGAAAATTAAACCAGTTCCGCCAACAAAGTTTTCTTCACAACCATTAATATCAACAGAAATATCATATTCCCATTCCCAATCATTTTTGTAATCATTTATTTCATAGACTGGAGACCCAGCAGTTTCCTGAAGAACTATATCAAGTTTTTTTCTAGGGTTTTTATAAATAAGCAGGGTTCCAGCTCTACCTTTGCTCTTTGGAACTACTCTAACTCTCCATTTATTTGCAATACTTAACGTTGATATGCCGGTTAAGAGTTTATCAGACATCGAAGAATAAGTAATTCTTTTTGATTTTTTATCAGTATATCCATCACCTTTGAAAAGAGTCTCCAGGAAAATGTTTCTATAATCTGAATTCAGATCAAATATGAAAGAAGGTAATGTTTTCTCTCTAGATGTAGCACCCGCAAGATAAGGTAGCAAATATATGTATAATCCACTCATTTTCATATTTGAAATAATTGTATCTGTTTTACACTGGTTTTTATTACTATATCCTCTGGTTTCATCTATAGTAACTTTAATTCCTAAGGCCTTTGCCACATCAAGAATTTCTTTATTTTCACTTTTTCTCTGAGAAACAACTATTCCAGAATGAGATGCTTTTCCCTCTGTAACAAACCATGCAACCAGTTTTACAAAATTCTTAAGTTTTTCTCCACTTAAATATCTATCATAAAGATTATTGTTATATGGTTTTATGTAAATTTTTGCATCATCTCTTATTTCATCTGAATATTTAATATAAGTTTCAAAAGGAACAACGTTATTTCTAAATCCTTCATATAAGGTGGATCTATCGGATCTCCCATTTTTGTATAGAAATTCTTTTATCGAGCCGTATAACTTACCAATTTTTTCTTTTATTGATGGTACATCCTTGGCTTTGATAAATATTCGTTTTTTTATTTTTTCTGGAAGATCCTCAATTAAATCAAAAAAATCAATTTTTTCATTATCACCAAACATATTCTGATTTAGTTTGTTCACTGCTAATATATGATTATGTTTGTTTAACGTGGAATTTGGTTTAGCGCATTCTAACTCTTTCGCCATCACTGGTTTTATGTGATTGCTGTTACATTTAAAGAGTGAATGAGCAGGTGAAACTTTTATTTCACCAGAGCCTGTTCTAATCCTTTTAAATCCATTGGTTTTTACCCGGTGTTTAATTAATGCTTTTACAGGTCGCCATTGAATTTCTCCTTTTTTATTGAAGCTTATTACTTCGAATTTGTCGTTTGGTCGAACCGCAAATGAATCATTAGATGGGTTCCCATAACCATCTACATTGTTAATTATTGATTTTCTGTTTTCTCCAAAGTTTTCTTCGACTAATTTTCCTATTAGTTCGACTTTTATTTTTCCATTTTTTCTAAAAATAACAGGTTCATCATGGGCCAATGATTGGAATCCTACCCTTGTAGGCACGTTCATGTTGAAGAGGAATTTCTGCATCTCCTGCTGCACTTCTTTATATTTTAACCCGTCATATCTGATGAATGGTGCCAACAATGAGTCAAAGTTAGAGAGTGCTTGTGCACCCGCTGCCTCCCCTTGTAGAGTGTATAGGTAGTTTACAATTTGCATTAATGCCGTTCCAAAGTGTTTCGCGGGTTTGCTTTCTATTTTTCCTGCCACTCCCTTAAATCCTAACAGTAAAATATCTTTTAGATCCCACCCCACACAGTAAGCACCGAGTGTACCGAGATCGTGAATATGATATGATCCCTTGGTGTGCGTTTCACCTATTTCTGGTGGATAAATCTTATTAAGCCAATAGTTCGAAATAATATTTTCAGTTGCATAAACATTGAGCCCTTGCAAAGAATAGCTCATATTACTGTTTTCATTGACTTTCCAATCCATCATAGAAAGATAACCATCAACTACATCGATGTCTTTGAGTAAACCACCAACTTCACGAATATCCTGATGCTGTTTTCTATAAAGGATGTAAGCTTTTGCTGTTTTTGCATGTCCTTCTTCAACGAGTGCTTTTTCAACACAATCTTGTACTTGCTCGACTGTTGGTATTTCACCTCTTTTAAGTTGCCCTTCAAGTGTTTCAAGTACTGTGTCTGTTAGTTTTGCTGCTTTTCTATAGTCTTTACCACCTACAGCCTGTGCAGCCTTCCAAACCGCGTTTGTTATTTGTATCGGGTTAAAATCAGTAATTTTCCCATCTCGTTTCCTTATTTTTCGTATCATTTTCTTATCTCTCCTGTTGTATTTTGTTTAATTAAGTTTTTGACCTCATCTTGAAAAGAAGAAACATCGGTAAATGATCTATACACCGATGCAAACCTGATATATGCAACTTGATCGGTTTCCTTTAGTTGCTCCATCACATATTCGCCAATTGTTGTACTTTCAATTTCTTCTTTACCTGTTCTTCGGATTTTTTCCTCGATTGATTCAAGGATTCCTTCTATTTTATCATAACCCACAGGACGTTTTTCAAGTGCTTTTACTATTCCGTTTTTGATTTTGTTACGATCAAATTTTTCAAGTCTGCCATCTTTCTTTTTGACGTATACTGGTGCCATTTCAATATACTCGTAAGTTGTGAATCTTTTATTGCATTTTAGACACTCTCTTCGCCTTCGAATCGCATAAGCCCCAGTATCTCGAGAGTCAGTTACTTTAGTCTCAAGGTTTTTACAATATGGACATTCCATTCCCATCACGCCCGATATGCACAGGATACAACATATTGTATCTTAAAAACATACGTCTACATTATGTTGTATGACGATGGGGGTTTTAATACTTTTTGATTTGCCAAAAAACAAATGTATATATACTGCTAAAAGCCAGTATTTAAGCCTATTGAAAAAAACAAATTTAGAGCTTAATTTGCTCTAAATTTTCTATCGATTTTTGGACCATTTTTGTGATATTAACTTTACTTTCTTGTTCTAAAATTTGTTCAAGTTTCGCCATCGTGGCAGGTTTATTTGGAACTGCACCGCATGGATTTGATTTTGCAATTGAAAGTTCATATGTTCCAATCCTCTTTGCAATTTTTATGATATCTTCTTTGTCAAATCCAATGAGTGGGCGTAAAATCGGTATGGTGCTTGCTTGCTCTATCGTTTTAATGTTATAAAGAGTTTGAGAAGCAACTTGCCCCAAAGAATCGCCCATAATTATCGCGTCTGCGTTTTCCTTTTCAGCTAATTTTTCAGAATAACGAAGCAACATTCTCTTACAAAAAATACAAGTAAACCTACTGTTGCAATTTTGTTTATAATCTGAAAGATTTTCGCCATGCAAAGCCACATATGCACTTATCTTACATTTTGACAAATTTTTTAGGTGCTTTGCAATTTTGTTGAAATTTTCTATCTCCCTATTATCTGTAAATGGCCTTATATCTCCATGTAAAAGAATTGCCTCATCAGCCTTTTTTAACATCAAATATGTTGCAACTGGAGAGTCAATACCGCTTGATAAAAGTGACACAAATTTCATGAAGTCTCATTTGCAATATAGTCAAGATAATCTTTAAGGCCACCAATAATTGGCATAACGACAATATCTGGCAGTTCATAAGGATGAAGTGCTTTAATTTTCTGGATAGTTTTTTTTACATTGGCATCGGTTGTCTTTGCGATTATAACTACTTCTTCCTCATTTTCAATTTTGCCTTTCCATCTGTAAATTGATTCGATTTTTGGAATTATGCTTGTGCATGCTACAAGTTGTTCTTCAACAAGTGTTGTTGCAATTCTTCTTGCATCTTCCATATTATCTATCGTCGTATAAACAACAACTACCATGATCTCATCTAAGACATATTACAAAAAGTGTTTAAGTGTTTGCATCACACATGATAACGACTCATTTCTAATCCATCAACAATAACCATAATCTCATTTAGAGAACCATAAAATAGATGACTGGCGCATTTGCAATCACTACAGCCAAAGCCTTTTATCGAGCTTAATTTGGCAAATCTATTTGCAATATTACACTCTTCCTTAAACCTGCTCTCTTTGTAAAATACATCTATTACTTTTGCATACTTCAGGAGATAGTCGATATGCCAATGCATCTTTTTATTGCTTCTAAGATGTCTATTTATCCGTCGTTCAAGACCATTGAGTGCTGATCCGACATAAACGTAACATCCTTTTTTAAAGAAAATATTTCCAAATTTGCCAATCTCTATAAATTTATCTTCGCCTAGTTCTGTTAAGAGAACATAACTTCCTTGCATATCTAACATAGTTATTGCAAATGCAAATATAGTTTTACTGTAGAAAAATAAAAAAAGCACATGCGGATACCAGCCTTAGTATGAAATATGATAAAAAAAGAGTTGTTAAAGAAAAAGATCGGGCATATCGATATTAAAGAGTTCAACAGTATTCCATTGATTGAGTCGTTTGATGATATGGCTTTTCAATCACGTAATCTTGCAAGAGCATGTAAGATATACGATGAAATGCTTAAGGATAAAACTTGTACAACTATTCTATGCCTCGCCGGTTCACTTGTGAGTGCTGGTCTTAAAAAAGTTATAATTGATCTTATTAAACATAACATGATCGACGTCGTAGTTTCCACTGGCGCCATTGTTGTCGATCAAGATTTTTTTGAAGGACTTGGGTTTAATCATTACCAGGGTTTTGTAAACGCTGATGATAATGAACTGCGAAAACTGATGATCGACCGGATTTATGATACGTTCATTGATGAGAGAGAACTTCGTATTTGTGATATGACTACTAAAAATATTGCTGACTCACTAAAGCCAGGTGCTTATTCTTCTCGGGAGTTTATTTACAAAATGGGAGAATACCTTGAAAAAAATGGTAAAAACCTTGAATCATTTGTACTTGAAGCATATAAAAAAGAGGTGCCGATTTTTTGTCCAGCTTTTTCAGATAGTAGCGCAGGATTTGGACTTGTTTTTCATCAAACAGAGAGGCAAGAACACGTTTCAATTGACTCGGTGAAAGACTTCAAAGAACTTACAGAAATAAAAGTTAAATCAAAAGAAACAGGTCTATTAATGATAGGTGGTGGCGTACCAAAAAACTTTGTTCAAGATACCGTTGTTGCCGCAGATATTTTGGGTGTTGAGGTTCCTATGCATAAGTATGCAATTCAACTTACGGTCGCTGATGAACGTGACGGTGCATTATCTGGTTCTACACTTAAAGAGGCAAAATCCTGGGGCAAAGTAGATAGCTCATATGAACAAATGGTGTTTGGTGAAGCAACCATTATATTTCCTTTGCTTGCGAGTTATGCTTATCATAAAGGAAATTGGAAGAGAAGGAAACAAAGGAAATTAAATAAAATATTTTTTTAATTAATTTGCATTACATCAATCTCTACAAATATTTTGTATGGTACGACAAGCTGTTTTACATGGACTGTTAAATCAGTGAGGTGAAGAACTGAGCGATGCCCCTTACTGCCGTTTATCATTTATTGCTTCGTTGAGATCTTTGACAAAAGATTTTACATCAACACTATGAACCGAAGCGATATCGCTAAGTTTTTCGAAAGATGCTGCAATGCAACCAATACATCCCATGTTATATTTTGCAAATACTGACATTATTTCAGGATATTTCTCTATTACTTCTTGTATATTCATGTCCTCTGTGATCTTGTCTTCTGCCATTTTTACACCTTTTTATTAGTCGCTGTTATATTACTAGGATATATAATGATTGCTCCACTCCTGCAAGGTGAGGAGAAACCGGACGGAGGATCAGAGTGAGAAAAAAACGCTAACCAATTCAAGATGGTTCCGTCCGGTTGGACAAGCAAACAGAAAAGGTGGTGTAGTTATTTAAATAGAAACATGGGTGCATTAAAAGTATTAGCTGGCTTTGTCTCAAATGTATTGTGACATAGTTTATGAAACGCAACGGATAAAAAAACAAAGATTATAATTGACAAACTTTCATAATTATGAGCTTTTTAGTCGGTATGAATTACTCCGCATTCTAAATGTCAAAAAGAACCTGCACATGCTTTGGCTTCTTGGTTCTGACTTCAAGCATATGATAAGTAACCGCTTTTATTTCTGCACCAATCTTATGTTTTGAAAGGTCAAATTTCTCTCCAAATATCTTTGCAGAAAGTTTCTTATTTTCTTCATCAAGCTCCACTTTGAAAAAACCGAATACGAGGCCATTAGCACTGTTTAGAAACAAAAGTTCAGAAAGCCAGTCGACAAGAAGTTGTTCCAAGTCATCTGCCTGCAGTTCAATGCTATATTGGCCAATATTCTCTATTTTGGAGTTATCGGTAATAATATCAAACATTCCCTTCGCAGCATTTTCAAAAGCCTCTGCAAGATTTTTACCGAATGCTTTTATACAGACATCGGCAGTATGATCGATTAGCACATATTTCTTGTCCATCATCCATGGTAAATATTTATTTGTATAAAGACATACTCATTTGAAATGAATGTTGGCATACTATTTTCAGGCGGGAAAGATTCTACATATGCAGCATATCTAGCAAAAGAGCATGGACACAATATTTCTTGTTTTATAACATTAATTTCTCAGAATCCAAGTAGCTATATGTTTCATACACCAAATATAGAACAAGTAGAGAAACAAGCACATGCAGCAAAAATATCACAACTAATTCAAAGAACAACTGGTGAAAAAGAAAAAGAACTGCTTGATCTTGAATTTGCTATAAAAAAGGCCAAACAAGAACACGGTATAGAAGGTGTTGTAACTGGTGCTGTTGAATCAGCCTACCAAGCATCTAGAATTCAAAAAATATGTGACAGGCTAGATTTAGACTGTTTCAACCCATTATGGCAAAAGAATCCTGAAGAATATTGGGATGACCTTTTAAAAAATGGATTTGAAATCATTATCACTGGAGTTGCGGCTGATGGTATGGGCAAGGAATGGTTGGGCCAAAAAATTGATAAAAAAATGTTAATTGAATTAAGGAAGATAAAAAGAAAGTATAGAATTCATCTCTCCTTTGAAGGAGGCGAGGCAGAAACATTTGTTGTAGATTGCCCCTTATTTTACAAAAAATTGAGAATACTGAGAGCGGAAACGGTATTCTCTAAAAACAGTGGAATTTATAATATCATTGAGATTGAGTCAGCAGATAAGTAGTCTGTATTCACCTCTCTTAACCCTTTCAATTATTTTTTTATTTTTCCAATAATCCCATATGAATTTTTGAGGAGATACATATCCAAGTTTCTTCATTTCT
Organism: uncultured Thermoplasmatales archaeon; assembly: GCA_964384305.1. GTDB lineage: Archaea > Thermoplasmatota > E2 > DHVEG-1 > DHVEG-1 > JAYEJG01. Next base: position 13,830 of record CAYLKT010000004.1, read on the forward strand.
TTGTTAAATTCTTTTGTTGAAAATATGTTATCTTTTTTAATTTGTTTCATAATATTTAAGGCAGTGTATTGTTTTCTTCTTGAGGGTATCTTTTTTAACATCTCATCACATTTCTTCTTCTTATTTTCTGTGATGAAACCTATTTCATCTCGGAATTTTTTTATATCTTCCCCACTATAAATATAAAGTACCCATTTTGAACTTATTTTTCCTTTTCTATTTCCTATCTTGTTTAGACGAATGTTTTCTAATTTTAAAGTTGAATCAATATCAAACCAGTATTTCAGTAGTAAATGTTCGCCAAGTATCAAATCATCTGGATTTTTTATTATCTGTTCATATTGTTTTGGGTAATATTTTTTTATCTCGCTAATGAATACTATTTTTCCTTCCATTAGATTATGACTATGGAATAGGTTTGTTACCGAATTATTCCTTGACGTCTTGATATATTTCTTATGCCTCTTTAAATTGAATATTGGACTCCCCTCTGCTTCAAATGCTATTCTAAGATACTCTCTTGCAAAATCTTTATTTTTAAAAAGAGTTAAAGGTAAGTGGTTTGGAAAAGGCAGTAGGTATCTTGTTATTGTAGGGGCCCTCGATCTTTCATGATTGCTGCAAAAATCTTTTTTGATTTGAATATTTTTTGAAATCAGTTTTTTAAGCGAGTTTTTAAATATCTGATGGAAATCTTTTTCTGGAACATTTAACGAAAATTCTGTTTTAAAAGATCCTTCTGAGACCATTAGAGAGTATAATCTAATGTATTCCATTTGACTTATGCTAATAGGAAATTTTAAATTTAATATCCCTTTTTTCATTGAAATTCTAATACCTGTGACGCTTTCGTTTAGATTCTTGTCGTTTCCAATTCCTTCTATTAACGTTCTTATTGACCTAACTTTTTGTTTTTTCTCGTTTTTTTCATTTATTAAAATATAGCAAGAAATAGGAAGATCAAACCAATTTACCTCTTGTTTGGCTGGACAATTATTTATATACTCCTTCATTCTCGGGTAATACGTATCATTCATATGAAACTAAATATCCTGGAATATAAAAAACTTTCTCTTGGTGGAGAATTTGAAACATTTGTACTAAGCTGCCCACTTTTTTCAAAACCATTACAAGTCATCAATAGGCAAATATCTGGGCAGAAAAACAGTTGGATTGTGGAGTTAAACGTGGTATGATACTAATAATTGCAATTAATCAGATACCTTTTCATCACCTTGAATTTGTAAAACCTATAGAAAATATCCTAAAAAAAATAAATATGAAATTTACTACAATTCATTACAAAGATTTGAATTCTGAGATACTTTCAAAAGCAGATAAAATAATTATTAGCGGGACTTCTCTAAAAGATAACTCATTTTTAGATGATGTTAATGAGTTTGTCTGGTTGAAAGATTTCAAGAAGCCAGTACTTGGAATATGCGGGGGAATGCACATATTGTGTCTTGTTTACAATGGAGAATTAAAAAAATCACAAGAAATTGGATTGAACACAATTGAGTTTAATAAAGACTTATTTGGAATGGCTGGCAAAACAGAGGTATATGAACTGCATGACTTCTATGCAACATCTGATGAGTTTGATGTTATCGCCAGATCAGGAAAATGTCACCAAGTAATCAAACATAAAACTAAGCCATTCTATGCAACATTGTTTCATCCGGAGGTAAGA
>CAYLKT010000004.1:15622-22130 GCA_964384305.1 uncultured Thermoplasmatales archaeon
AATCAAACATAAAACTAAGCCATTCTATGCAACATTGTTTCATCCGGAGGTAAGAAATAAAAAACTCATTGAAAGATTTGCTAAAATGTAATCTGGTTAATACACAATATAATTTAAACTGCCCATCTGTTGAATAAACAAAAAAAGCCTCTGATCGAGTTCTTTCTGATTAGGAAATTCTTTCTCCAATATTTCGAGGATTTGTTTTACCGTCTTTTTACCATCACAGTTTTTCCATACAATTGATCCTATTTTGTCAAGAGACCCGATAAGTGTATTGTCTTTACGAATAAGTTTTAAAAAAGATTTGCCGAAGTTACCATTGAACTTCGGTACTTTGATTTCTACTAGCCCCCCTGTATCTTCTGTCCATTCAAAGTCAAGACGTCTTGGTATATAACCAAGAAATTCATCAACTGTCGGCATCTGATATTTTGGCGCTTTTTCTTTATTCTTTCTTAGCAAATACTTCCCTCAATGGGATATATGCCAGGAGAACTGCAATGAATAACCATACAAGTATTCCAGGGAACATAGGTGGTGTCGGGAACACAGCTAAGTTGATTCCTGCAATGATAAGGAATGCAACAAGCACACCCGTCAATGCTTCTCCAGCAATTAAACCCGCAGTAAAAAGCAAACCCGTTCTTATAACCTTTTCTTTTGGTTTCACATCATGCTGCTTAATTGCTAGCTCCCAATCACTTACCTCTTCATCTTCAGCACTTCCAAATCGTTTCTTTAAGTGTCTGTCGGTAAGTGCCCTTATTACGCCTCCACCAAAAATAGGTGTTGCAAGAGTAAATGGCAGATATATTCCAATAGCAACAGGTAGAACAGGCAGATCGACTAGAATAAGCACTGCTGCAAGTACCATTCCAGCGATGACGAATGGCCAGACCATTTCACCAGTAAGAACGCCTTGAACTATTCCCGCCATGAGAAATGCTTGAGGCGCAGGTAATTTGTCACTTCCGATCGTATAGGCTTGATCGAGCGCTTGTACAACAATTGCTAAAAATGGTGCAGCAGCAATTACTCCTATTATCTCTGCTATTTGCTGGTTACGTGGTGTTGCACCAATCATACGGCCACAAGCCATACTCTGTAATACATCTCCAGAAATAGCAGCTGCACAACAAATAACAGCAGCCATGAGTATTGCAATGCCAAAGGCACCGGCACCACCAACGCCTGCAAACAGTAAAATCAAACAAGTAATCAGAAGAACAGATACTGTTACACCAGATATTGGATTGTTCGAGGATCCAAGCAATGCTGCCATGTACCCAGCAATTGCACTAGCAATAAATGCAAAGAAAACTGCAAATACGGCCATTCCAAGTGAAACAGCCCATAGTTGTGATATTAGTCCGTATACTATGAATATAGGTATTATCATAGCGAAAATTGCAAGGAAAACAATTTTGAAATTTGCATCTTGGTTAGTTCTTTCTTTTGTCTCAACTTGTCCGCCTTTAATACCCATTACTGCTTCTTTTATCCCGCTGGCAAGATTTGACCTTAATTTAAAGATGGTATACAAACCACCGACGAGCATCGCACCCACACCGATGTAACGGACATAATCACCCCATATGTGAAAAAACCCATCAATGGGCGTCATGCCTGCGGGTATACCTAGTGCAAGTACGATTAAAGGGGTAATTATTACCCAACCAAGAAGGCCACCTACAAGGATGAAAGAAGAGATTTTTGGACCGATAATCCAGCCAACAGCAAGAAGGGCAGGGGATGTTGCAAATCCACCATATAGATAGGAGTCGTTGTTGTTATTTAAAACGTTGAATTTCCCAATATTCACCACACCATCGATTTTGCATTTAAATATGTTTAATGCTTCTTGTCCAAATTTTAAAAGTGCTGCAATCGTCACACCAATCATAAGCCAGATACCGCCAGAACCCCCTTTGGATTTTTTAGAACTAGAGTCATCTGAAACTGTTGTTGTAAGAACTGCGGCAACGGCAACACCTTCAGGGAAAGGAAGGTCTGTCTTAATAACAAGTGCGCGCCTTAGAGGCACCATCCAAAGAACACCAAGAATACCACCAAGAAGAGCAATAGCTGTTGTTTCAAGATATTGAATCTCGGTCCAGGTTTGTAATATAATAAGAGCAGGTATTGTAAAAATAACACCAGCTGCAAGTGCTTCTCCTGCCGCGGCCCCCATCATACCAATGTTTACTTCAAGAATTGTTCCTTTGAACGGTTTTAAAAGTGCGAAAGCCATTACTGCTCCAGGAATGACAGCTGAAACAGTCATCCCAGCAAAAAGTCCAAGATATGCGTTTGCGGCACCAAGAATTACGGCAAGAAGCGCACCTACTGCTACTGCCTTAAAAGTCAGTTCAGGTATATTCTTTTTAGCCGGTATAAATGATTTGAAATTATCTCTATCGGTCATGTTAAATCCCTATGATATTAATATATTTCATTATTTATAAAACCATCGATTTAAACCCGTACATTGCAATAAAGTTATTTGCTATAGCATCACTATATGTGCAAATGGTGGCGAAATAGTCAAGGTATAACACATGTGGCCAGTGATTTATTTGGCTATTATTATATATCTACATGGTACCGCAAAATGCCGGCAATGCCATCAAAAGCTGAAAAGAGGGAATCCCCTTCTTCGCTATCTGAAGAAATTAATTCAACTTTACAACCAGTCTTATCTGCCAGATCAGAAAGTTCATCTATAAGATCGATTTTTCCCTCCAGCTCCATTAAGCTTGACGTATCGCACTTGGGACAATTTGGATAGTCAAAATTGTTTAAGACTTCCTCTGTAACAGTTCGTTCCTCAGAATAGTCACAAGAAGCACACTTCAATCTAACCCTATATTTTCTCAAGTTTTCAGATAGGAGAAGGTGATTAACAACGCCCATTTCAAGTGCTTTTCTAACGTGTTGCTCACCATAAACAGCAAGACTTCCTTCGGTTTTTGTAATCTCTTTCAAAAACCGTTTCATGATTTTTTTCTCTTTAGAAACCTTGAGATCTGACATTGTCCCTGACGCAGAGGAAACAAGTTCACGTAGGCCAAATTCATCAGTATAGCCTGTATCAAACATCTCAATGATTTTGTCCTGAATCTCATAATGAAGATATTTTTCGTCAATAAAATAATGTTTTGTGGGACCAGGCCCGCCTACCAATATCCCTTTGACGTCTTTTTCAGCGAGAAATATCTTACTTGCCCGCTCACCACATTTAACAAACCATTCATGAGCCGCAATTTCCGTGAGACGTTCAAAACGACGCTGTGACTGCCCGCCACGACCGTGCTTGCCTGGAACCTGAGAAGTCATATATTTAAGCATATCGACCCTTTTACCCCTAAGAATTCCAATAGTGCACTCACGTCTATCAATCAAGAGAAGCCCATAAATTTCTTTTTCAACCATCATCTCCTCAAGAGGCTCAATATAAAACAATGAGTCGCAACGATAAAGAAATGTTACAATAGGCATAGGTGGCTCTATTTCAAAAGCAACCATCTCAGTCTTATCACCAGATATACTTTTATGACCTACAAAAAAGATTATGCCATTTTCAGGTGGTTTCTTGTACTTTCTCAGACGACCCATAATAGACTCGATTGCTGAAAGCACATTTTTCATAGTCGTTTTTGATTTAATATTCTGAGACTGAGAATACTCGTTTTTAAGATATGCCGTTACGTCGAAAATTTGTTTACTGGGTGGAACATAAAGACTGATTAGTTCTGTATGCCTGCCTTTACAGTTTTTAAGCTCCTCAAGTTTCCGTTTCAGATCATATTTCTGGCGTTGTGTCATCTCAGACATTTGCTTTTCCTCTAACACTACCCCATATTCCAAATTATCTTATATAAAATGTGAGACAAAAGTCTATCACAAAGTAAACTGTTCCCCGGTTTTTGGAGTGTAAATTTCTGCAACCTCTTTTAACGGCTCTACAAGTGCTTCCCTATTACCACTATGAAAAAGCACAATTTTTTTAGGGTTGCATTTTTTTGCAAATTCAATCAGTTCTGAATGCCCCGCATGGGCTGAAAAATCAAAGTAATCCACTTCACATTCTATATTTTCAACGACACCATAGAAATCCAGTTGGCCTTTTTCCACAAGACGTCTACTATTCGTCCCTTCAACCTGATATCCCGTAAGTATAACCGCACTTTTCGGGTCATCTTTCAGATGATTCATATAACTCAAAACAGGCCCCCCATCCATCATACCACTAGACGTTATGATAACATCTGCATTTAATGCAAGCTTCCTTCCATGATCGGAATGGACGAGATTTATTTTGTTTATAGCTTTCCTTAAATTTTCCGAGGATCTTAGATACCGAGGATATTTCAGAAATAATTTTGATACCTTCCTACCCATTCCATCAAACCAAACATTATAACCTGCTTTCCTCAGAACAAGAGCGAGTTCTTGAGATCTTGCTACGGCAAATGCAGGAAGTACTGCAACCCCTCCCCGTTTTACTACTTCATCAATTTTATCTAAAAATTTCTTTTCAATTTCTTCCCTTTTTTCAGGGTGATCTCGTCCTGCATATGTACCCTCTAAGAATAGAATGTCACATTGCACAGGCTTTGTACCTTTCACAAGTCTTGTGTCAATAACATTAAAGTCCCCAGTAAAAAGGATTTTTCTATCGCCAATCAATTCAAACATGAGTGATCCAGGAATATGGCCAGCCGAGTGAGTTTTAAGTTCTAGATCCTCCCCAATTTGTCTTGTTTGATTGGGCCCTATTGGTGAAATGCTGTGATAAGCTTCTTTGACATCTGAACTTGAATAAGGTGATGCATATCCCTCACTTTTCGCGATTTTTATTGTATCTTTGTGAAGCAGATGTGAAATTTCAGCAGTGAGTTCCGTTGTTATAATCCTTTGATCACTTCTTGAAAAAAGCCATGGAATCATCCCCGAGTGATCTAAATGTGCATGTGTAAGAAGTACTGAATCCACAGGTGGCGGCGGCAATGGAAATTCAGGCGGTTTTCCGGGCAACATTCCATATTCAAAAAGAAGCCTTGTTTCCTTGGTTTCAAAAACCATTGATAGTTTACCGACCTCTTCGACACCGCCGAGAAATTGAATTTTTAAATCGTTATCCATGACTAATCCTAGCCAGGGGAAAAAGATAATGGTTGATAAACTGTTTGGTTAGTTATTTTTAGGTTTCACAATAAGAGTACTTTCGTCTTTCTCAACTACAACTACTTTAGTACGAGGTTCGATTATTACATCAGAACGAGCCTGCCAAAGTTCACCTTTGAATCGGACGTAGCCTGTTTTACCAGGTTCAAGTTTATCAACTGTTTTTGCTTGTTCACTAATAAATGTTCCAATGGCTTTCTTTTTATTACGTATTTCAAGGACTTTGTACAATAAAAACCCAAAAAATACAGCCATAAGAGCTGCTACAACTAAGATTACTATTATTGCCTCTTCCATCCAAGCCATTGATATCACCCAATTACTCGTAGAATAAGTTGGTATAAGAAATATTGACCCTACGACCAAACATATTATCCCACCAATTCCTATCACACCAAAACCTGGTGTAACATATACTTCAATGATAAGCAGTAGCGCACCCATTATTATAAAGATTATGCCAAGGACAGGTATGCTAAAACCTGATCCGATAAGAGAAAGAAGAATTGCAATAACACCAAACACCTCTGCACCAAAACCCGGAGAAGAAATACCAAAAATAAGAGCGAAGATACCAAGCATAAACAACAACGATGTTAAAATAGGGTTTGAAATAATTTTTAAAATCTGAATTTTAATTGATGGGGAAAAACCGATTTGATACGCGTTTTTTGTATTAAGTGTAATATTTCCAGCAGATGTTTTAACCGTGTCACCGTCTATTTGATCCAGTAGTTGTTCAACTGAACTACAAGTATATTCTATAACACTATATTCTAACGCTTGAGAACTATTAAGATTTAGATTTTCAGTGATAAAACGTTTAGCAATTGTTTTGTTTCTATTATGCATTTCTGCACGGGTTTGCATCCAGGCAACCAGGAAGTTTATGTGTTTTGAATCGTTGATTAATCTTGTACCTCCAAAACCTATTTCAGCAGGTTGACAAGAACCAATAACTGTATAATCTGACATCGCTGCAATATGGGTGCTCATCAGGATGTATGTACCAGCAGAGGATGCAGCAGAACCTGATGGGTAAACAAACCCAATAATTGGTATGCTACTATTATGTATCATACCATCGATTTCAAAAGTCTCAGAAAGACCACCACCAGGAGTATTTATCAGTAGTATTATTACTTCTGAGTTTTCAATCTCTGCTTTTCTCATACTTTCTTTGAGTATTTCAACAGTTGCCTGATCAATTGTACCATCAATTTCAACTAGTAGTGCATTTGAACCTTGAGCAAGTACACTAAAAGATAGAAAGGAAAAAATAAGAATGAAAGAAAGAGAAATTAGAGAGATTTTTAGT
>CAYLKT010000005.1:0-15025 GCA_964384305.1 uncultured Thermoplasmatales archaeon
GTTCACTTGAAATTGCAGAAACCAAAATTTTATCTCCCGTTTCACTGTATTCTACAAATTGTACTCTTACATGTCTTAATGAATTTCTTACAACGATTCTCACTTTTCTGGATTTAAGAAGTGCAAGTCTTTTTCTATAATCTGTTTTGCCCTGCTGTCTTCTTCTTGGTTTAACGTGGTATCTTGGCCCTGTCTTCATTGCTTAACGTCCTCCTTTTTTAATATGCCATCAGAAACTAAGTGAGTATTCAAGTGGTGCTTTGATCTAAATTCGCCACCTTTTGCTTTTCTGTAATATTTACGATAGATGGATTTGCTGATGCTTTCTTCAGTTTTGAGGATTCTAAGATATGCTCTAATGGGGCGAATCGTACGGATCCATCTTTCTTTTTTAGGAAACCTTGCATATTTGGCACCTTTTCTTGAACCGTGTCCACGTCTTCGTCCTTTTAGTTTTTGTGCCGCAACAAAATTCTTACGTCCACTAGAAATCCCCTTCTTTTGTTTTGCTTTTACTGCTTTACCTTTGATTAAAACTCTGATATCATCTTTTGTAACAGCTTTTGCAATTTCGTCAACTCTATCCTGATCCATCCACACTCTGTTCTCGCCGCATTTAAGAAGTTGTGATGCCATTCTGCGTTGATTTCTTAAATCAGTCATTTCTAAACCCTCTACATATTAAGTATTCTAATATCAAGCTCTTCAGCTTTTTTTCCAATTTCAATCCTTTTCCGGGTCCCAACTGAACCGCCGATTCGTGCAGCCTGCGTCTTTGGATCTAAATTTTGAATATCATTTGCATTATGGACAATGACTTCTTCAAAACCAGATGGATGAAGACCTCGTGCATCTTTTGGGCCTCTAAAGCCAACTCGTACTTTACTTGGTCTGTACTTCAAATTAATTCGCATTTTTGATGTTATACCGTCTGGCCTTCTCCAGTTTCGAGGAATTCTTTTATATCTAAACCATTCTTCGCGTAGGAATTTTGGGGTTCTCTTCTTTACTTCTTTTCTTTTTTGTAAACTGCCTTTTAGTTGACTGTCAAGTTCTGGTTTCTTTTTGACTTTGTATTCCTTTTCCTTCTCTTCAACTATCTGAACTTCTTCTTCTTTTACAGGTTTTTCTTTCGTCTCGATTTTTTGTACTGCTTTTTCTTCGGTTTTCGTTTCACTCTTTTTTTCTTGTTTTGGCTTTTCAGCTTTTTCTGTCTTACCTGCACTATTTGTTTGATCGATAATACCTTTCGCAAGCGCATCATTTATGCCTTCAATTTTTGTAAGGTTTTCCAACGATGCACCCTTAAGTTTTTCAAGTGAAGTAAATCCATTATCGTAAAGAAATTTAGCTTTTGCTTTGCCAACTCCTTTAAGAGAAGTAAACTGGTTTATGACGCTTTCCTCTGACATTTTAATTTGCCCCCTTGCTTATTCTGTAAACACCATCTTGGAATACTCTAATGTCTCTCTTCTTGACTTTTGTTGCTCGTTCAATATTTGCTACAGTTTGACCAACTTTTTCTTTGTCAATGCCCCTAACCGTTATATCTTCGCCTTTTGCTTCTACAGTAATGCCATCAAGAATTTTTGCATGTCTTGCAGCTCTTTCCCCAAGGAAATTTTGGATCACAAAATCATTTCCCTCGACAGAAGTTTTTATTGGAAAGTGAGAAAATACTGTTTTCATTTTGTATTCGAATCCGTCAGTCAATCCTCTTATCATGTTTTTAATGTGCGCAACATATGTTCCAGCAAATGCTTTCTCCCTTCGTCTTGGGTTTTTGCATTCAACTGTAACCGTATTGCCATTGACAGACAATCTAACTTTTGGATGAGAAAATGTTCTGGAGAGTTCTCCTTTTTCACTGCTAATCGAAATAGTATCATTCTCAAGGTTAACTTGAAGGTTTTCGGGAACAACAATTTCGTTTTTGATATCTGGTAACTTTGCCATTTCAAATCACCTCAGTAGACATAAGCGAGAAGTTTTCCCCCAATTCCATTCTTTTTTGCGTCGTTTTGTGAGATTATGCCTTGCGTTGTTGTAAGAATTAAAATTCCAAAATGCTGGGCGGGCAAGTATCTTGATTCCCATTTTTCCAATTCATCTCTTTTAATTGGGTATCTTGGTTTTATGACGCCACAATCATTTATATTGCCTTTAAGTCGAACTTCAAAAACACCTGCTTTGCCATCATCAATATATTCAAATTCATTAATATAGCCTTTCTCTTTGAGAATATTTAGCACTCCGCCTATTAGCTTTGAAGAAGGTTGGATAGTGCATCTACCTTTACCTTTCATTTCTGCATTTTTTATAAGTGAAAGTGCGTTTGCTAGCGGGTCATTTAACATGTAATCTTAGCCTCCTTTAGGAAAATTTTTTAAATCCAAGTTCTTCTGCCTTCTCTCTGAAGCATTGCCTGCATAAATGTAGGCCATATGCTCTAATTAAGCCTCTTTTTCTGCCACATCGTTCGCATCCTTTGATTCGGCCATAGATTTTTTTCTTCTCTTTTATCTTCATTGTACAACCTCCACACTAAATGCTTTAGTAAAGAACTCCATGGTTTCTTCTCTCTGTACTCTCTGTCTATGTGGAACTGTTCTTCTAAGCTGTCGTCTACGTTTAATACGATGCCCTGGCTTTTCCATTGTAATGCAAACATCCATACCAAAAATACCAATGTTTGGGTCATATCTTTGACCTTTAAATAGCGTATGATCTGGAATTCCAAAGGATAAATTTCCTTCACCATCAAACGAATACTCTGCCATCTTGTTTTCCCTTGTTGCAAGTGCTTCTTTTAAGAACTTCTCTGCAGCATTTCTGCGGAGAGTTACTTTACAGCCAATAGGCATTCTTTTTCTAAGTCCCCAGTCCTTGCTTGTTGTTCTTGATAGTGTTTGAATTGGTTTGTGACCAGTTATATTTTGAATTACGGTTTCGGCCTTTTTTAACCGCTCACCTGCTTCGCCAACACCAATATTTACCGTGACCTTCTCGATTTTAGGTCCAAAGAGTTTCTCTTTATTCTTATTTTTGGCTTTTGCTGTTACAGTTTTCGATTCTTTGGCAATCATTGCAGTTTCACCTCAGGTAATTCTATCACAGGTTTTGTTTTACCAATCGGGAACACATATTTTTGAAGCGTTGAAAAATCAGCATTTCCCTTCATCTTTACAAGATTTGGTTTTGATGACTGGATTATTTCAACATCTTCAATAGTTGCAATTTCACCGATATGAGTACCGCCAATAATCATCGAGACATTTCCTTTATCAAACTGATACAACTCTGCAATTTTTTTATCTTTAAATGAGATTTTTAAAACATCACCAGTTTTGTACTCATCTTTATCGACAAGTTTATTTCTTCCGTCGTGTAAGTTAAGTTGGATTTTGTCTTCCTTCACAATAGTTTTATTTTCTATTCTACAAAGTTTCCATTCTGCATCCTTTGAAGCTATCGGTACAAGTGCAAGCTTTCCTCTCCGATCGTATAAAACTCTGTAATCCTTTTTGAGTTTTGGAATGGATATTACATCCATAAGCCCGCATGCAAATTTGTAATCTTTTCTTTTGATGCCGTCAACTAAAATTTCGCCATTTGAAATGACTCTCTTTGATTCCCGGGCGATGTCTGTTAACCCCAGGTAATCCCTTACAACAATGCCCAGTGGCATTGATTTTTCAAGGGCATGAGCGCCTGGCGCTGTTCTAACTGTCCAGACTCTTTCTTTCCTGTGGAGTTTTAGCACTCTTGGTGCATTTAATCTTTTGAGATGTTTACTCATTTACCTTCTCCTCCTTGTTTTCTTCTTTTTTCTTTGCAGGAGTCTTTTTTGTTGCCCCCTTCTTTTTAGAGGTTCCTTTTTTTGGTGCCTGTTTTTTTTGAACAGGCGTCTTTTTTGCAGTTGTTGGCTTCTTTGATTTTCCTTCTTTTATTTCTTTTGTCTTAGTTTTCTTCACTGTTTTTTCTTTGTTTTCACTCTTTTTCTCTTGTTTTGGCGCTTCTTCTTTTTTCGGCTCTTCGTCAGTTTTTGGTTCTTCGGGAACTTCCTCGTCTGCTTCTTTGGCAGATGCCTCTTCTTCCATTTGTTTCGCTTTTTCTTCCTCTTCTTTCCTTCTTATTTCCTCTTGTTCTTCTTTTATCTGTGCCTTTGCTTCTAATTCAATTGCCTTTTTAGTTTCTGCAGAAAGGCCTCTCTCAAGCTTTGCTCTTCGCCATTTATCAGTTAAATTCAATTTTGTAATTAGTATATTACTTGGATGAATCGGTTTTGCAATTTTGTTTCCATCAGCTTTGGCCATCGTAATTCCTTCGATTTCAACCGTTCCTTTTTTGACATTTACGTTTGCAATTTTACTTTCATGTCCTCTAAAGCTACCCCGCATAACCTTTACTGAATCTCCTTTTACAACAGGCACTGCCCTTGTATTATACTTTAATAGCAGATTTTCTTCAAGATGAGCAGATGCCCATTTTCTTTTCTTGTGCAGAGGGGCATTGTAAAGCTCTTTTCTTTGTTTTCTTGCTTTGGTTGAATACATTTTATCACTCACACAATAGTTGACGCAGTTGCAGCTATTCTCGACCAGCGTTCTGCAGCCTCAAGTGCAACAGGTCCCTTTATCATAGATCCTTTTGTTTCTCCAGTTTCTGTAACGATAACTGCTGCATTATCCTCAAACTGTACCATGGTTCCATCAGATCTTCTAAATGGTCTTCTTTGACGGACGATTACAGCTTTCAGAAGTTGCCGTCTCATATCAACGTTACCTTTTTTAACACTAATAATTACCATGTCACCAACACCAGCTTTAGGATAACGCCTATGTGTTCCCTTAAGCTTTGGAGTCATAATTATCTGGACTACTTTTGCACCTGTATTATCTATACAGTCAAGACGAGCCCCAACGGGCAGACCTCTCATTGTCCTACCAGCAATTCCTTTCATCTTCTATTCTCCATCATAATTTCTCTATAGTCACAAATGATATTGTTTTACTAAGCGGTCTACACTCTGCAATTCTTACTGAATCGCCAACATTTACCTTTATGCATGGCGGACAGTGCGCAGCATATTTTGATGTCTTTTTTTCATATCTTTCATATTTTGGAACGTAACAAGTAAATTCTTTTGTAACCACAATTGAATTATTCATCTCCACGGATGATACATTTCCTGTAATAATCTGTCCTCTTACAGACAATACGCCATGAAATGGACAGTTTTTGTCATTACAGCTTTCGCTGGGAGATTTGACGTTAAGTCCTATGTTTTTTGTTTTATTTTTTTCTGCCACAGAGTTCACCTTACTTTCTTTATTCTATCTTCAGGCCGATACGTTATTTTTAATCCATCGATTTCTATTCTTTCTCCGTCACATTCAAATTCAAATGTGGCGGTTTTTTTTGTTATCTTTTTTTGTTGATTGTGAATTTCGATGACAAAGGTGTTCTTTGTCTCGTCGATTATTACGCCAGTTTTTCCAATCCAACTGGGGTCAGTACATTTTTTTATTTTCACTTGCAGCCCTATTAATTCATCTTTTGCAAGTGGTATTTTGTTCATATTACTTCAACTGTGAATCCCATCTGTTCAAGGGTTTCCTTCACTTTGCTTCTATGATCTCCTTGTAGTTCAATTGTACTGCCTTTTATCGTTCCGCCACATGCACATTTCGATTTGAGTTTTGTGACGAGCGCATTGATATCAAGATCATGCGAGTCAATACCTTCAACTATAGTCATCATCTTGCCGTAACGCCTCTTGTCAACAGCAATTGTTATTTTCTGTTGTTCGCGAGCAATGTCTTCACATACACAGAGTTCTTTTGGAAGACCACATACTTCGCAAATGCCACTCATCTATTGTTCTCCTTGCTCATGCATGACGGTAAGAATCTTTGCAATACTCATGCGAAGGCGCCTAATCTTACCGGGCGATGGAGGTGAACCGCCCATTGCAGCAACCCCTCTTTCATGCATAAGTTCACTTTTCAATTCCAGTAGTCTTTCTTTTCTTTCTTTAGTGGTAAATCCTCTAATTTCTTTAGCTGTAGTAACTGGCATTTAGTCAACCTCTTTAATCAACTTTTTTAAGTTCTTTATAATATTCTCTGCAGTTTTCCTGCCAACGCCGTTAACAGCTGAAAGTTCTTTTATATCCATCTCACACAATTCTTCAATTGACTCAAATCCTGCGTTTTCAAATTTCTTGACAACGGATGGGCCGACTCCTTGGATCTCTGCAAGCTTTTTGATTTGTGTTTTTTTCTTTGGTTTATCTTTTGTTTCCGAGTCTGCCTTTTTTTCATCTGGTGTTTCACTATCTGTTTTTGGAATGTATATTTTAATCTCATCAGGCAGTTTCGCATCGGGTTTCATGATTCCAACTTTAACACCCAATACTCCTGCTTTGAGTTTTGCAATGGCAAATCCCCTGTCCATAACTTCTTTTGCGGTTTCCCCACAAAACTTAACATGTCCTTCAGTGAATTTTTCCGTTCTATGCCTTGCACCAGTAAGTTTTCCTGCAATTATTATCTGACAACCTTTTGCACCGGCATCCATAATTCGTCTTACTGTTGAATGTCCTGCCCTTCTAAAGTGCCATCCTCTCTGCAATGCTTCAGCAAGTTTCTCGGCCATAATTTGAGCATTAAGCGAAGCTTTTCCAGCCGCGTCTTCAATCTCTATTTGTGGATTGTCAACATTGAAATTGTCTTTAATTGCCTCAGTAAGTGATTTTATTTTTGAACCACCCTTACCAATGACCATACCTGGCCGTTCAACCAATATGTTGATTCTTGTGCCCATTGGAGTTCTTTGGATAGTCATTCCGCCGAATCCGGCGCCTTTAATTTCACCTACCAAGAAATCTTTTATGAGGATCCTGTTTGTATTTTCTCTTATAAATTTACGCTCTCCAGCCATTACTCTACCTCTTCAAGTATTATTTCTATATTGGTTGTTTTTTTATTCTTATCAGTTGCCCTTCCATGAGCTCGAGGCATAGTACCTCTAAGTATTCTCCCACCATATGTAGAAATATGAGTTATTTTCATATTCTCAGGATCGAATCCCTTATACTCTGCATTGTTTTCTGCATTTTTCACAATCTTTAGCATATATCTTGCAGCTTTTTGTGGAAAACTCCCAGGGCCTATTCCTTTTTGATGGGCTCTTTTGCGCTTATGAAAAACTGCAGGAAGAGGCCTTTTTATATCTGCTATTTCTTGAAGATATTTTTTTGCATCTTCGGTTTTCATACCCTTCAAAGTATAAGCTAAGTTTTTCGAGTCCTTTACAGAACAATGAAGCTCATAACCATATGCTTTTGCGCTTTTATCTGGGTCTACATCAGTTGAATATTTCATTTAGCATCACTTTAATGGCATAAATTTAGATGATTTAGTTGCACCAACACCAGGTCCAGTGTGTCTTACCTTTTGTCTTGTTAATGCAAATTCACCCAAGTAGTGTCCTATCATATTTGGTTGAATATCAACTCTCTGATATTCTTTACCATTATAAACCTGAATTGTATGGCCTACAAAACTTGGAAGCACTATCATATTCCGGCAGTGTGTCTTAATTTGGTCTTTAAGCTCTGCTTTTTCTATATCTCGTAGAAGTTTATCTTGTGTTTTTGTAAGCCCTCTTTTTAGAGTTCTTCTCATTCTTGAAGGAAGTATCGGCATCAATTCTTCAATAGAGAGTTCTTGAACTTCATCTATAGACATTCCATGAAGCTCGAATTCCTTCTTTTTTATCTCAATTTTCTTCCTCTTCGCTTTCCTTCTACTTCTCGCAGAACTCTTAAAGCCCTTTCTTTTTGCTGCCATTTATCTATTTCCTCCCCGTTCTTCTAGCTGCAATGCTTCCAACCTTTCTACCTGGGGATGCACCACGTCCTACAGTAGACGGTTTACCAACATGCTGATGACCGCCACCGCCATGAGGATGCGATACTGCACACATTGCAACACCACGAACAACAGGATATTGTTTGCCTCTTGCTCTTGATGCATGATATTTTTTACCTGCTTTTAAAAACGGTTTGTCTTTTCTTCCGCCACCGGCAGTAATTCCAACTGTTGCCCGGCAACTTGATTGCAAAGTTTTAAACTGTTTGGATGGAAGTTGAATTACTGTTTCATTCCCATTGTGTGAGACAATTGTTGCACTATTCCCACCAGCTCGTGCAAGCTTTCCGCCATCGCCGGGGGACAACTCTATATTATATATTGGTGTGCCTTCCAAAACTTTTCCAATTGGCAGAACGTTTCCCCTTGAAATTTCCTTTTTATCTTCAGTGAATTGTATTGAATCTCCAACAAGAATGCCTTCCGGAGCAATAGTAAGTATTTTTGAATTGTCTTCTAACCTTACACTTGCAAGAGGTGCTGTGCGACCAGGATCATGGATGATATCCTCAACTATTCCCTGATGGTTGTTTCTGTCCTTGATATATTTAACTTCACCTCTAAATCTGTGGGATGGGACTTTGAAGTGCCCTTTGTTTCTCCCACGTCTTTGTTGGATTAATCTCTTACCCATAATTTCACCTCTAGAATATTCCTATTCTCATGCCAACATCTTCGGCCTTGAATTCTGGCGTAAATGTTACAACGGCGTGCTTTCCCTTCTTCGTGATTCTCGTATTTACACTTAATAGTTTTACTTCAAACATCTGCTCTATTGCTCTTTTTATCTGTTGTTTGTTTGCATTCCTTCGCACAACAAACTCAAGAGCGTTATTCTTCTCCATCATGTTCATCGTCTTTTCTGTAACAAACGGATGTAAGATGATATCATAAGGGTCCATTACTTAACCCCTCCAAGTTCCTTAAGAGCAGATTTGGTAAATATTGTAAGTCTTCCAGGATCTCCGCCAGGTGCTAGATGACCAATGTTTATTTCTTTTGGTTTTACAACATCAACACCGGTAAGATTATTGGAACTTTTTTCAATGTTGCCCTTCGTCGAAACAATTAGAACAGACTTTGGTGTTTTGTATTTCCTTCCCCTTGATTTTCCTCTTCCGGCGCGGATATGTTTTCCGTTTGTTGCACGTAAAACATCATCATAGACGCCAATTTTATCAAGGGCTTCAATTACATCTTTTGTCTTTTTTAACGCTTCAAATTCGTTGTCAACAATGATTGGTAATGTCATCTTATCGTCAAATTTATGACCTCTTCCAGAGACGAGTTCTTTACTTGCTGTTGCCGCAAATGCTGAAGCTTTTGCAAGTTGTTTTTCTTTTTTGTTTATTTTTTCTGTCCAGTCTCGCTCTGCTTTTGGTGGATGTGCCCGTCTACCGCCAACAACACATGGAGCAAGTGCTGCAGTTCTGCCTTGTGTAAGCCTTGGAACTCTGGACATTCCTCGTCCTTTTCCAACTGATGCAGTTGCATGTCTACAACCAGCCATTGGATCTGCCCCATATGGTTGCCTTTTATTTGAATGAAAAACATTGAATGTTTTTCTAATTATGTCGGGGCGGAAAGGTGTATTAAAAACCTCTGGCAAATTGACTTGTTCTGTTTCCTTTCCATCAATTCCATAAACGTTAACTTTTGTCATTTATCTATGCCCCCTGTTTACTTGTAGTTGATATGTATGTTATCTCTGGTTTTTTGATTTCGACCCCACGTTGATATCTAACTGCATCTCTCATGCTTATGAGTCTCTTTGTGGGCCCTGGAATTGAACCATGTATGAGAACATATGAATTTTTAATAACGCCATAATTTGGGAATCCACCAGCAGGAGTGATTTCTTCGCCGTTTTCCCCAATTTTTAAAACACGCTTGTTGTATTCAGTCCTTTGATGATATCCCATTTGTCCTGCTTGTGGAACTGTTGCTTGAACCCAGTTTGGATGCCAGGAACCGGCAGTACCTATCATTCTCCTGTGTTTTGAATTTTTATGTGTTAATAATTTAACTCCCCATCTTTTGACATGCCCTTGAAAACCTTTGCCTTTTGTAATGGCGATAGTATCAAGCATGTCTCCTTCTTTCATTGCATCATTTATTTTGACTTCCTTTCCAAGGATCTCCTTTGCATACTTAAGGCGGTCCTCAATGCTCCCGCCACCGATTCTAAATTCTCTAATTTCTGGAATTTTTTTCGGCACGCTTGTTACTAGCCTTGGTTGTGTGTAGACAATTACGCGCAATTCGTCAGCTTCCTTTGCAAAGTCCCAGTTTTTCTTTTTATTGTTTTTTGCAAGTGGAAGTCGTTTTGATAATTCAGCATCGAGTTTTTCAGCCCAGATTTCGCCAATTGTTTGTAACCCATGAACTGTTTTCTCATAGGCACGTACTGCTGCAACTTTTATGGGGGGGGCTTCTATAACAGAAACAGGCATCAGCACTTCCTTGCCTGATGTCGTTGACGTTGGCCTATAGTCAACGATATGGGTGTGCGTCATTCCTGCCTTGTAACCCAAAAAACCCTGTATTTTTGGTTTTTCTTCTCCTTCTGCCCAACTTCTTATATGCGGCGTTTCAGCTCTACATCTTTTCCGTGGCGAAAAGCCCATTGAACCTCTTCTTGGATGATGTATATTAGCCATAGTATACCCTCTACGTTAATTTTTTAGTGGCATATTAGTAATCCATTTATATCTAACCGTGACATTTCACGAACGCCTAAAACCATATGCCGTGGCGTCGATATCGGGATTTCCTAAGAAATTGCCCAATGATGTCTGGTTAAGACCAGGAAGTAGCACATTATAGATATTATATATAAAGGTTACTGTCAACGGGTTCTGTGCAAAAGGGAGTTGGGAATTTTGAGTTGTAAAATTTGTGTTGGTAGCGATAGCTAATGTTTTTTACTATAAAATACATATTTGGTAGGAATTCTTTTTTTCTTTCCAGTCCAATAGCCACAATTAGAACAACTGAATTCTATCGTGACTTCCCCACCCCATATTGTTTTATTTTTCACTCTTTTGAGATTATGTTCGCATACCGGGCACTTTGTCATTAATTTTTTAGGATCGCCTTCTCTAGAATGAATTTCTATTTTAACAAAACTTGATTTTATTGCAATTTTTCTAAGTCTACTTCCAGTAACTCCATATTTTTCCTTTTTAGCATTCAATTCTTTCAAAACTAACTCTTTTAACTTTGCTTGAGAATAAACCGTATTTGCCCTCTTGAAGACACCTTCAAGCGCATTTTGTATTTGTTCATTAGTTGGAATATGATATTTCATTACCCTAATATATCTAACACTTTGCTATTAAAGCCTTTTCAACCTTTTACCGTTTTTAATAAATTGGTCCTTGTCACGATTCCCTTAACTATGTCATCCTCTACAAGTGGAAGGGATCCAACATTGAATTTCATCATAATCTTTGCAGCATCTGATATAGTAATGCTTGGCTTTGCCCAAACTACTTTTGTTTTCATAACATCCTTTATAAGAAGTTCATCAAGTTGATGTTTTTGTTTTCCCATGGGGAAAGCCCTTTTAACCGATGCAAGTGCAAATGCAATTTCATTATCCGAAATAATCCCAACAAGTTTTCCCTTGTCCATTACCAGAAGTCTTGCAACGTCCTCTTGCTTCATAGTATTTCTTGCATGAACTACCCTATCACCGGGATCTGCAACGTTTAATTTTTTGTCCATTATTTCACTAATTTTTTTATTGCTGTTTACAAGCGGAAGCAAGTCTGCTTTTGTCAATATTCCAACGAGGTTGTTGTTGTCAATAACATTTATGATTGTTGGACCGGGCTTACCTACCTTTTTTAAAACAGTTTCCAACTCTTCTTCAGGGGAAATCGTATCAATTTCTTTTTCAGTTACAAAAGATGCATGAAGCCTTGATGCTGGGACTCCTTTTGTTTTTATTGAACCTAATTTCATGGCAATAATATTGTCTGTTATAACGCCAACTAATTTTTTATCTTCAACAACAGGTATTTTTGTAATTTCATTTTTCTTCATCAGTTTCAACACATATCTTAAATTTACGTTCTTGTCTACAGAAATTATATCCTTTGTCATAACGTCTTTTACTTTCATTTTTTACATCCCCTCTATTCATATTTCAAAGCATCAATGCAGTCGTCACAAAGAAGCCGTCCATCAACGGCTCTCAAATTGGTTGATAGAGTGCCACAATCTTCACATTTACCTGAAAATGTTTGTTTTTTAAAATGACTCTCATCTACACCCTCAATATCACACCATTCCCGTGATATTTCAAGTAATACCGGAGATATTCTCAGTATGTCTTTTTGGGTTATTATTCCTACTAGCTCCCCCTTTTCTATCACAGGAAGTCGCCTTACATTACATTTGCTCATTGTTTTCATTGCTTCTTCGATATCTACATAAGGTCCAATTACAATAAACGGACTTGTCATTATTTCTGCAATCGAAGTTTCACCTGCTTTCAAATCCTCGGCTACTAACTTCTTTATTATGTCGCTTTCTGTGATTATACCAATGGGCTTTTTATCAACAACAATGCAGCTTCCTATTCCCTCATCCCTCATTAGTCTAGCAGCTTCAATTACAGATGCATTCACTTTCACAGTTATAGGGCGAGTATTCATCGCCTCTTTTACCAAAAAATGCCCTCTAGTCATTTGTCGCCTCCTTTATGCTTCCATTATAAACTAATTAATCCTAAACATTAAAACCTTTCGATGTATATAGCGACCATAATGAGTGCAAGTCAATATGAACGAGAACTTAAAGGAATCTTGGAAGGTGAAAAAAAGATTTTATCCAAGATTACAAAAACTTGCAGTGCACTTGAAAAAGATAATTATTCAAGAATCTTAGAAAAACCTTTTGCAGTAGTGAGAGCTGCAGGTTCTTTTGGTGTAGATCTTGTAGCAGTTAGGGGGGACATTTCTTTTCTTATCGAGGTCAAGAGCAGCATTGGAGATACTCTTCATTTTAGCAACGTAAGTGGCAAACTCCAAAAACAAGCAGAAAATATGCGTGATGCATGCGAAAAAACACGGACGTTACCGATATATGCATCTCGACTTAAAGGTAAAAGAGGTGATTCCTGGAGGTTTTTCACTCTTGATATTAACAGTCTTGATGGGCGGGCAAATATTTTGTACAAAAGACTACCCAAGTTAGATAAGAGTAAAAGTGGTAATTTTGTGATGAGATGGAAAGATGGCATGCCGCTTTCGGACTTTGTTTCTTACTTATGCAAATGAGATTAGAACTAGAAATCCAAAAAATCATATTTTAATACGAAACGTTTTTAGAACTGTTTTGCATTTGTGCTTTTTGATAATCATGAAAAAGATGGTAGTTGCGTATGACGGTTCTGATGCTTCAAAAAAGGCAGTAGATATGGCATTAAAATGTGTCAACAGTGATGATGAAGTAACGATCCTTACAGTAGTACCGGCCGAACTTGCCGAATCATCATTTACTAAAATGTTACTTCCTACAATTGATTTAAGTTCAATCGTAAAATCCGGTAGTTTTAAGGAAAAAGCAATGGATTCTTTATCAAAAGTAGCGAAAGAACTTGAAGGAAAAGTAAGTAAGGTAGATGCTGCCGTTGAATCGGGCGACCCTGCAGATGAAATTTTAATGTTTGCAAAAAGACGTGAAGCGGACATTATTGTACTGGGCTATAAAGGCTATGGCAAAGAAGGGAGATTTTTACTTGGCAGTGTCGCAGATAAAGTAGTAAGACATTCAAGTAAATCAGTAATTGTTGTAAGATAAATCAAATTATTTTGTGATGTTAATGCACCCTGCAGACGAGTTACGCGGCATTAAAAACAGCAGACTTTCTAATAAGAAAATAGTTCTTGGAGTTACGGGCAGTATTGCTGCAGTTGAGTGCATAAAAATCGCAAGAGAACTCATAAGGCACGGTGCTGAAGTAATTCCAGTGATGACACATGCAGCTACAAAAATAATTCATCCAGACGCTTTGTGGTTTGCAACAGGTAAAAAACCAATTATTCAACTTACTGGAAAAACCGAGCATGTTTTTTATTGTGGAAGAGTAAAAGATCCTATTGATTTGCTCCTTATTTCTCCATGTACTGCAAATACAATTTCAAAAATTGCACATGGTATTGATGATACACCAGTAACAACATTTGCGACAACTGCCATCGGCTCTGGCATTCCAATACTAATTGTACCCGCAATGCACATATCAATATATGACCACAAAATCATCCAAGAAAACATAGAAAAATGTAAGCGTGTTGGAATAAAATTCATTGAGCCAAAAATTATGGAAAATAAGGCAAAACTTGCCGAAACTGATGAAATTGTTGATCATGTCCTTAGAACAATGGGCAATAATGATTTATCTGGGAAAAAAATCCTTGTAATCGGTGGAGCAACTGCTGAGGCAATTGACGACGTCAGAGTTATAACAAATAAAAGTTCTGGAAAAACTGCATTATCACTTGCAAAGAATGCATTCTATAGAGGGGCAGACGTAGAGATGTGGTCTGGATGGAAATGTGAGCAGGTTCCAGTTTATACTAGAAATGAAAGTTTTACATCCATAGAAAACCTTATAGAGTTATTGGATGAGAGAGGCCTCAAGGATTTTGATGTTATTATCAACTGCGCTGCAATAGCAGACTACAAACCAAAAAAACAGAACGGCAAGGTCTCCTCAGGAAATAAAAAGTTAGTTTTGGAACTAGAACTAACAGAAAAGATTATTTCGAAATTAAGAAGTCTTGCTCCAAAATCAAAAATCATTGGTTTCAAAGTAGAAGAGTCAAAAGACAGCGTAAAGACAAAATCCTTAGAACTTCTAAACAAGAACAAACTTGATTTTGTTGTGGGAAACACAACTTCTGGTTTCGGTACTGATGAAAACGAAATTTGGGTTTTTGATTCCAAAGGCAGTATCATTCACAAAAATGGAACTAAAGATTATCTTGCAGACTGCATCTTGGATTTAATAAAAGAGTGACTAAAATGAAAGCTATTGCTTTTGCACCTGGCCACATTTCAGCTTTTTTTGAACC
>CAYLKT010000005.1:15125-18259 GCA_964384305.1 uncultured Thermoplasmatales archaeon
GATGCAATGAAAGCATCACATTTTGCAGAAGTTCAGTTAAAAACCGGTCTTGGCGATGTTGTTGCAAGTTGCTTTGGCGGAATTGAAATAAGAAAAGAACCCGGACTGCCGCCGTGGGGAATTATTGAACATATTCCTGGAAGCTATGATGTTGTTTTATGTGTAATTGGCAAAGAACTTGATACAAAGAAGATCCTTTTAGACCAAAGTAAATTAAGCGGCATAATATCTTATGGGAAATATTGTACAAAAAAACTTTTAGAAGCACCTTCAATCGAAAATCTCTTTTTGCTTTCCCAGACATTTACAGAAAAGACAAGACTTGCCGATAAAAAAGTTCTTGATGCAATTAAACTAGTCAATAACTTTGGGATGGCAAGTATGTGCATGCTGGGTAACTCTGTTTTTGCCGTAGGAAAAACAAATGATATTTCAACAGCGCTTTTACAATTTGGTAATGTTTACATTTGTAAAGTTGATGAATGTGGTGCCAGATTATTGAAAGAATAATTTTGTATATTTGTCTGTATCAAATTCCATTAAAAGGGGCATTGGATGGGAAAAATGAATGGTGATGTGAATAAATACTAAGGGGTTTTAAGGGATCCCATCCAATGATTCTATTTGACGGGAGATACGGATGGGATATTTAAATGTTTTTAATTATATTTATATATATCAATAAAAAGATACTTGGGAGAATCAAACATCATCAGTTTTTCCCGTGGCAAGGTCTATTAGGTGTTTTTCACCATCTTCTGGTCCTTTAGCAAATAAAATGTCCCCGGAATCAATTTTGGTATGTTTTGTTGGACCGTAGAGCCATTTATTACTATGCCTCATTGCAATAACAATCATTCCCGTCTCACTTGAAAGTTTCAATTTTCCGAGAGTCTTTCCGCAAAGGATGGAATTTTCTTCAACTTGAATTCTTGTAAAAACCACGTCTGCTTCCATGATACTCATTTTAATTATGGGATGAAGTTCAACATCCCGCAGTTCCACATCTGCAATTTCTTGTGCAGCATCTGCAATTTTTTCACCACATTCTGCAAGCCTGAGAACTGTTAAAGCATCATTAACACTGAGTTTTTTATTTCTTAGTTGTTCTAGTGTTTTTTTCTGAATACCTTTGTATAATTTATCTACAACATCTTCGAGATTATAAACCTCTTCAGAGATGAATCTTGCATCATACAGGATAGATGAATAAGCAAGGTCTACCATCAACTCCGACTTATCTTTGATCTCCAACACCATATCTTCAACTGTTTTCTCTTTCACTCAAGCACCCCTAGTTTCCCTTTTAAGAATTTATTTAACTCCCCATAGCCCTCTCTAGTTCCACGTACTATAAGCCAGTCATCTGCTTCAATTGTAGCATCTGCCCTAGGATTATATATCCAACAATCTTTTCTCCTTATTGCAATGATCCTCATACCAGTTTCAGCCTCTACTTTAAGATCTCCAACTTTTTGACTGCAGGCATTAGACTCATCAGAAACTTTGGTTCTAAACAGTTGTTCGTCTGCCTGCTTCAATATCTTGGGAAGAATTGGGCCGATTGTCTCTTTTGATAAAAGGTCAACAATATCGCCTGCAGCATTTGATATTGTTTCTGCAGCTTCAGCAATTTGTAGAATTCCTGCAAGTTGCTCAGCATCGTCCTTTGTTCTTGCGGCCATCATTGCCATCATTCGGATATCGTAATTTAGTTTATCCATTCTGACATCCAGATACCTTACTTCTTCGGCAATATCTTTGTTGTCAAAAAGCACGGCAGAATATGCAAGATCAATTATAAGCTCAGAAATATCTTTCATCTCAGTAAGAAGATCTTTTACAGGAGTCGGTTCATACTCAAGTTCAGTAAACTCTTCTTTTTTCCACTTTTCCTTTGGCGTTCTTTGAAGCCTTCCAAATATACTTCGGGGTTTCTTTTTTTTCATATTCCTACTACTCCAATTAACAAAAATAAAAATGCAATTCCGAGGGTATCTCCAACTGTTGTTACTACAGGGGCCACTGTATCATCGGGGTCAAGACCTTTCTTAAAAGATAAAAATGCTGTAAAAACACTAACGATCGATACCACACAAACAAGCAAGATGCCTGCCCCAAGTATAATAGATATAAACTTCATTGGAACTAAACCTACTTGTGAACTACCAAATGAAGCTGCTAGATAAATAAGTATCGCAAGTACAAAGTATACTATTATTCCAAGTAAAATAGATGTAATTAGATTCTCTTGCATTTTTTTGTCTTTGACATCAAGATTTATATATCCAACATGCAAACCTGACGCAAGTCGGGCCCCGAGAACACTTCCAATGTTTCCACCAACACTGTTTATCACGGGAATTGAAATAAGAAAAATAGGTAGTTTAATGAGCATTTCTTGTCCGCCTTGAAGCATTTGACCTGCAAAAATCTCAATAAATACACATAGTGTTAACAAGGGAATACTGTGCCGGACAATTTTTTTCCAGTCGTATATCACAACATCACCCCTGCAACTAGACTTGCACTTCCAAAAATACACAACATTGTAACAATATCGCCAAATGTTGCAAGTGCCGGACCTGTAATGTTATCAGGGTCATATCCACGTTTGAATACTAAATAAATGATTATAACTGTCATAATTGTAAGAATTATTGCAGAAACTATTCCTGCAAGAATTACAATTGTAATAAGCATTAGAAGATTTGGGGTTACACCAAATAGTATAGATGAAAAATATGCAAGTATTCCAATTAGAACTGAAGTAATAAAACTTAGAACAAGTGAACCTATGATGTTTTCCTTTAATTCTTTATTCCACAGATTATCGGCATCAATTACACCAAGATGGTATGCTGAACCAAGTCGACTTCCAAAAGCGGTACTTATGTTTCCACGCATTGCAATAATTGCCGGAATAACAACAATAAGACCGGGGATATTTCCAAGCAAATCTGCCATTATGCCAAGTGTGTTACCTGCTAATATCCCACCTATTCCACAGAATATGAGTAGGGGGAGGCTCTGTTTCGCCATTTCCTTTGCAAGCATTAATTATAACCTCCGTCATATTTCTTTCACACTCCAGTATTCTATAGATAGTTTTTTCGATATCTTTCCCATATCTG